>NZ_AGJL01000006.1 GCF_000243455.1 Methanotorris formicicus Mc-S-70
TATTCACGCTGTAAGCAAGAAAGGGCTGAGTGTTAAGCTCTTACTCTTCACAATCGCTTATAACCTTAAAGTGTTAGATGAAGTTAATTCAATTAAATAAATATTTAAATTTGTGATGGGAATTACGGTTTTTTAATCTTCCTTGAGAAAGATATCTGAATTAAGGGCATATTCAATCTTTTCAACCCATTCATCAATATTTTCTAAGTCGTTTACAATATAATCTTTATTTTTATTAGCTTCAGGTAGCCCCCCTCTATTACTTGTTATTGCTGGAATCCCTAAATAATTAGCCTCCAATACAACCCTACCGAAAGCTTCATTCCATCGAGATGGTACTAGAATTAATTTAGACACCTTATAAATCTCCATAACATCTTTTTGATATGGAACAAATAAAATATTTTCTTTTTTAAAGGGTTTTTTATAAGGACCTACAATTAAAAATTCTTCATTTTTCAATTTTTTTGCAATTTTTAGAACTATATCATGCCCTTTCATGGAATTTTCCCCACCAATAAATGCGATATACTTTTGATTCTCTTTTTTGATTTTAGTTCTATCCAATTTTGAGTGATCAATTTTCGGGTATTTAACTTCCGAATCTAAGTTAAATTTCCTCTTTAATAATTGTTGGATGTATTTAGAATTTGATATTATTTTATAAGCATTTCTTAAAGCAACTTCATTCTTACTCATATAATAGTATATAGCAGGAAATTCAATTATTGATTTAAATATCTTGAGTACTTTCCTTAATCCAACTTCATAATTACGAAATTCATTTAAATTTAGTTCGTCCCTTAGATAATATATATATTTAATATTATTTTTAATACAAAATTCTGTAATTATTGGTGTCATTAAATTTTGGGTAATTGCGATAGACTCTTTTAACTCTTCTTTATGTTTTTCCAATGTTGATAAAACATACTCTCTGTTTAAAATTAGTGTATAAAATCTGGAATATTTTGAGAGAGAAACTCTCAATCCATAGTTTTTACCCTTAATGCCATCTATTATAAAGTCCCCTTTGGGATAAAATTCATCAAAACATATGACAAAAATATGATAACCTTTCTTTTCATATTCTTTTAACTCATATAGAATAGATTTTTCAGCACCTCCAGGAAAGGATGGAAAATACCAAGTTATTAAACACATCTTTTTCATTTTTTCACCGCAATAACTAAAATTGAAGGTCCTTTTCCTCTTTTAAATCTTAAATCATCAATAAATTTAAAAGGTTTCCATAAAATATTAGACACTTTAAAAACAATCTCATCAATACCAACGAACTCTTTCCCACTTGCGGTGCTTTTATTTCTTAACTCACCCCTTATGTTCTCCCTGATTTTCAATAATTTTTCCCTTCCGACAATATACTTTAGACCATAAAATAGAAATTGCTTTGATGATAGATAAAGGTGAAAAAGCAAATTTCCAGCAGAATCACCTTTATAAGTCTCTAAATAAATAACTTCAAACCCATGTTTTTCTAACATATTTTCAATGGTTTTCGGGGAGTAATAAAAGAGATGGGCAGGTGGAGATAACCACTCCCAATATCCACCACACAACTTAAATTCATAGGAACTAATATTTGGTAGGGTAAGAACTAAAAATCCTCCTTTCTTTAAAACTTTGTTAATATTCTTTAAGATTTCATTTTGATTGGTCAGATGTTCTAAAACATCCAATAACACAACTACATCAAAAAACTCTTCTTTGTTTGCATACTCAGATTGTAAAAAATCACAATTTTCAATCTCAATACCAAAATATCTTTTGGTATTTTCACATGCTTCTTTCGAAATTTCTACTCCATAAGGAATAAATCCTCTTTTTTTAACTTCATTTAAGAAAAATCCATGCGATGCACCTATTTCTAAAATTTTAGAATTTTTCTTAACTCCAAATTTCTCTAATAAGTTTAAAATCTTTTCTGCTTTTTTTATAATCTTTAATCTCTGATACTCTGGCACTGAATATTCGAAATTATAATATTCTTTTAATTCCCCATCTGTTGGTAGTGGATTTATAAACATCAATCCACAATTTTTACATTCAACTAAATTGTAATATTTATTTAAATCATCCTTTTTTAGGATTAATTTAAAGTCTTTTTTTCCACATAATGGACATTCTATTTGTTCATCCATTTTCTCACCTTTTTAGTAGAATTTTCCCCCTTCAAAAAATTTGTAAATTTTATTTTTTACATCCTCAACCGGTATGGTTTTTAAACCCTCAACATCTTTATCAACATACTCATATTCGTAATTATAGAACTTCTTTAGGGGTTTGTAATCATTATACCATAAATAATCATAAATTCCATATTTCTTAAAGTTTTTTGGTAATCTATAAATTGGGTTTACTGGACCAAATAACGCCAAAGTAGGCGTTCTCATTAAAAAAGCAAAGTGCATTGGACCGCTGTCTGAGGTTATAAATAAGTCGGCAAATTTTAAAAAATATATTGCCTCTTTAATGTTGAACTTTCCAGCAACATCTTCAACAAAAATATTTTTTTCTTTTAGTTTATTTTTGATATAATTAACTGTCTCAACAGCATCAGGCCCCCCATACAAAATGATGTTAAAGTCTTTATAAATTTCTTCAATTAATTTGACATAATTGTCTCTATCCCACATTCTTGTTTTCCATAAAACAAAAGGATTGATTACAACTGTTTTTTTGTTTTTATCTAATTTTAAATTATTTAATATTTTTTCAACATTTCTCTTTACATCTTCAGAGAAATCAACTGTTATTAGTTCTTCCTCTAAATCCCCTATACCCAAACTCTCTGCAATTTTAAGAGCCATATTCCAATAATGTTCATTTTTTGTGAATCCTAATCCTTTCTTTTTTACTTTAAAGTTAGATAAAATCTCCCAACCACCTAAATAACCTAATTTATACTTTGGATTTAGAATCTCTAAATAAAATGTTTGATTTATTCCCCTATTCATTATAATTCCCAAGTCATATCTCTCATTTTTCAATTTATAAAACTCTTTCATTAAATCAAAAATCCCTCCCTTTAGAACAATTATCCTATCCAATTCATCAACTTTGTCAAAAATATCTTTATCAGTAATTAGATGAATTTCTGCATTGGGAAAATGTTTCTTAAGTGTTTTTATAAATGGCGTGTCCATTATTAAATCCCCAAATCCCATTGGCTTTGTGCATATCAATGCAATTTTTTTGAATCCTTTTTGATAATCTACACTTTTCTTTGGAAAATACTTATATCTAATATAAAAAGGAAATTCCAATGTTTTAACAACAACGTATTTGATGTAATTTTTTAGGTGTTTTAATATTAGTTTATCCATCTCTCCCACCATTTTGTAAATAAAAACAACCTAATCTTATAGATATTATGAAGTTTATTATTTCCTACTAAGGCGTCATTCTTATAAAATTCAACTAAATCCTTAAAATTTAATTCCTCCAATATTCTTATCCCATCATCTAAAATATTTTTATACTTTCTTTTTAGAATCCACTTATCCAACGGTGGTTCAAATCCTCCTTTCCCCCTATTTAAAATCTCTTCTGGCAGAATATCTTTAACAATCTCTCTCATTAATTTTTTTGTTTTAAAAAAATCAACCTTCCATTCGTTAGGAATTTTTTGGCTGAACTCTGCAAATCTATAATCTAAAAATGGACTTCTAACCTCTAAGGCATTTGCCATCGATGCCCTATCAACCTTAACCAAAAAATTATCCGATAGAGTTCTAAATAACAAATCAAAAACCCTAATTGACTCAGGTAAATTATTATTTGTTTTATTTAAGGAGTATTTTAAGTGTTCCTCCACCCATATTTTACCCCTATTGGAGATCATAAATTTCCCATCAAATAATTTAGAGTAAAATTTCTCATTATTTTCAATTAAAGATAAATTAATCGCTTCTCTAATTAAAAATAAAGTGTAATTTTTCAGTAAATTGTTATTGAGGATTTTTAAAAGTAACATTCTAACAAACTTGGGGATTTTTTTTAAGTATTCTATCCTTTTGCTAATCAAATGAAACCTATATCCGCCAAAAACTTCATCTCCTCCATCCCCACTCAAAACAACAGTAACAAATTCTCTTGCCATTTCAGAAACTTTATAAGTAGGAAATCCACTATAATCTCCAAAAGGTTCATCATAAATCCAGATATATTTATCAATTAGTTTCTCAAAATCTTCTTCCTTAAAATAATAATGGTGATGGTTTGTTTTAAAATAATCAACAACTATCTTAATATATGGTGTTTCATCATACTTCCCCTCAAAACCAATAGAGAAAGTATGTAACTTACTTAAATCAGTGAAATCTCTCATAATCCCAACAACCGTACTTGAATCTAACCCCCCACTTAAAAACGCTCCAACTGGAACGTCACTTCTCATCCTTATCTTGACGGCATCATATAGGAGTTTTTTTCCTTCTTCAATTAATTTATTTTTATCATAAATTGGTTTATAATCCGGTAGTTCCCAATAACAAAACTTTTTAATTTCTTTTTTATTCAAATCAAATATCAAATTCTGCCTTGCCTCTAATTTAAAGATGTTTTTATAAATTGAATAAGGTGAAGGAATAAATCCCAAAGCAAAGTATAACTCAACTGCCTCCTTATTAATATTTTCTTTTTTGTTTATCTTTTTAACTGCCAAAATTCCCTTCAATTCAGAAGAAAAAATAAATTCTTCCCCATCCCAATAATAATAAAGTGGTTTAATCCCTAATCTATCTCTTGAACAAAAAATTAAATTTTTTTGTTTATCAAAAATACAAAATGCCCACATACCGTTAAATTCCTTAACGCAATCAAAGCCCAATTTATCATAAAGTTTTAAAATAACTTCCGTATCTGTACCAGTCTCTGTTTTTAAATTAAATTTTTCTTTTAACTCCAAATAATTATAGACCTCTCCATTATAAACAATAATTATATCTGCATTATCCAATTCTTCATCCCTATAGGTGATTTTATCCTCTTCAATGTTATAACCCATTGGTTGATGTCCCTTCTCTGACAAATCCAAAATTGCCAATCTAACATGCCCCAAACCAATAGAATAATTTTTAGAATTGAGGATAAAAACCCCTTCATCATCCGGACCCCTGTGTCTTATAGCGTTATTCATCCCATCAATTTCTTCTTTTAAAATCCCCCTATCAAACCTAACAATCCCGTTTATCCCGCACATTATTACACCAAAAATTAAATTTTTAACAGCCAATCTCTATTCTCTAAAAACCAATTACAAAATCTTTTTAAACCTTCCTCGATAGTAACTTTTGGTTTATATTCCAAAAATTTCTCACTCTTAGTTAAATCAGCGTAGGTTCTTAAAACATCCCCATCTTGTAGAGGTAAAAATTTCTTTTTTGCTTTTTTGTTAAGGTATTTCTCAATTAACTCAATAAAATACATTAACTTGACGGGTTTGGAATTACCTAAGTTAAAAATCTCATAATCAAAGTTCTTTTCAATAGCACTTACAATGCCCCCTATAACATCGGATATATACGTAAAATCCCTTTCCATATTTCCATAGTTATAGACCTCAATCTCCTTACCTAACAAAATATTCTTTGTAAATTTGAAATACGCCATATCTGGTCTTCCAAACTCACCATAAACTGTGAAAAACCTCAAACCAACCATTTTAATGCCGTATAAATAATAAGTATAAGCCATTAACTCGTTACTTCTCTTAGTTGCTGCATATAATGAGATTGGATTATCAACCCTATCCTCCTCACTAAAAGGAATCTTTTTATTCCCTCCATAAACTGAAGAGGAAGATGCATAAACAACCTTCTCTATATCAAATCTCCTTGCAAATTCAAAGATATTCAAAGTCCCTAATTCGTTGGATCTAATATAGGCCCATGGATTTTCTAAGGAATATCTAACTCCTGCCTGAGCACCTAAATGAACAATTAAATCAATTTCTTTGTCTTTTAAATTTTCAACCAATCCCTCCCAATCTGAGAAATCTAATTTTATAAACTCATAGTTTTCGTAATTTTTTAAGATTTCATTCCTTTTTTCTTTTAATAGAGGGTTGTAATAATCGTTTAGATTATCTATTCCAATAACTTTTACATCTTCATGGGTATCCAACAAATATTTACTCAGATGAAAACCAATAAATCCAGCACATCCAGTGACTAAAATGTTTCTATATTTCATCTCCCCACCCCATAATATTTAAATCCTAATTTTTTAACCTTTTCAACATCTAAGATGTTTCTTCCATCGAATATAACTTTTTCTTTTACTAAATTTCTTATTTTCTCCCAATCTTCTTTGTTATAGTTGTATTCAGTCGTTATTATTATCCCATCCGCATCTTTAACTGCCTCATATAAATCATCTAATACATATAGGTTGTATCCATAGAATCCCTTGGATTTATCCAGTTTGTACATGTTAATGGTGTTTTCCCTCGCTTTTGCAACGTAATCAAACCCCTTAACAATTGCTCCACTACCTAAAAGTAGATCTATCAACTTTATTGCCCTACTCTCCCTTAAATCGTCAGTATTTGGTTTAAACGCTAAACCTAAGATAGCAAAAACCTTTCCATTTAGGTTTTTATAGTAGTTTTTAATCTTTTCAAAGAACCATTTTATTTGTTCTTCATTAACTTTATCAGTTGATCTGATTAATATTGGCTCTATATTGTTGTTTTCAAACTGTTTTATCAATGCTTTAACATCCTTAGGAAAACAACTTCCGGCATATCCAATTCCAGCATTTAAAAACTTATTTCCAATTCTATCATCCAACCCCATAGCATAACTCACAGTTTTTATATCTGCATTAACTATATCAGATAATTTTGCCAATTCATTTATAAAAGATATTTTTGTTGCTAAGAAAGCATTTGAGGCATATTTTATCAACTCCGCTGTTTCCCAATTAGTTATTATAAAAGGAACATTTTTTTCTTTAAAATAGTTATAAACTTTGTTCATTATTTCTATTGGCTTTTTGTTTTCTAAGTTTTCAAAACCTAAAACTATCCTCTCTGGATTAAAGAAATCATAGACAGCAATCCCCTCCCTTAAAAACTCAGGATTTGAAACAACATCAACATTATAACCACTTAAAAGTTCTTTAACCTTCCTATTTGTCCCTACTGGAACGGTAGATTTTATAACGATAACTTTATAATCGTCTTTGTCTATTGTCTCTTTTATCTTCTCAACTGCAGAAAATAAAAACCTCAAGTCTGCATCACCATCTTTATCTTGTGGGGTTCCAACGCATAGAAATATGACGTCCGATCCCTTTATTGATTCGTAGGATGTTGTGAAAGTTAGATTTTTATTTACATGCTTTTTTAATAATTCTTCTAATCCTTCTTCATATAAAGGACATTCTCCTCTATTTAATGCCTTAACTTTAGTTTCATCAATATCAATTCCAACAACATTAAAACCAAACTCTGCTAAACCAACAGCCTGAATTAAACCAACATAACCAGTTCCTATGACTGAGATCTTCTTCATTAAAATCCCCCCTTGAGTAAGTTATTGATTTGAGAGTTATTAATAAATAAATTTAAAAAAGAAACTAAGAGTATAATTTTTAAATTAGTGGCTCTGGTTGCCTTCCTTTTAAACACGGTAATTCTTCAACACTTATTAAAATGGGCTTTTCAACATCCTTTGCCCTCTCAAGCAAGAGTTCTTTCCCTATCTGACTTAAAGCAAATATTGGAACTGAGACACCAATTTGTGCCTTTATTTTTCCTTTTAAACCTTCTCTAATATTTTTTGAAGCACATGCAGTTACCAAATCAAAATATTCTACAAATTCTTCTGGATTTTCATTAATTCCTGTTGTATGAACCCCGAAGGTGATGATTTTTATTTCTTCATTCTCTAAACTCTTGCACTTTATGGCATCATCTAAACTCGTTAATGAAACCCCTATCCTTTTATAACCCAACTCTATGGCTTTTTCAACACCTTTTATCTGATTAATTTCTGCAGTTTTAGGATTTAAAACATGTCCTCCTGCTTTTTCTATCTTCTCTATAACTTTTGGGATTGGGGATGTCTTTACAATTCCCGATATCCTTCCGCAAAGCCCCTGAACAAGTTTTGGGTTATTGGTTATAACAGTCCCTGCACAATCTGCAACAATAACAACAACATCCAACAAACCCCTTTTCAAAGCACTCATAAAAATCTCCGAAGTTCCAAAGCCAACAATACAATCCTCAACCTCTACAACCCTGTTTTCAGTGAAAAGTCCAAAATCCTTTATTCTAAATTCTATATTTTCCTTTATACTTTCTTTATTTATCTCTCTAATGCCCCTATGCCTATCAAAAAGAGGACAGTATTTTATTTTTGGTTCTCCAACTTCAACAACCTTCCCATTTTTCACAACAACCCTCGCCTTCCCCAAAGCCTCCATTATATGCTCATCTTCCATACTAACCATCCACTTAAGTTTATTATTATAAAATCAATTGGAATTTCTAAAAATTAAATTTTATTCATTTTTGTTGTTTTGTTCTTCTTCAGTATTTCTTACTTCTTTTTTCTCTTTTTCTTCCTTAACTATTTTTTCAATTATGACATTTCTTGGGACGATGAAGATTTTAGTTTCTGATAAACCAACCATCTTTCCCCCAATTTTTGTAATTTCATTTTTCAACTTTGATAAAATTGCAGCGTATTCTTCATCTATGTCTCTTTCTAAGTGAGGGGTGTTTGCAATAACCAAGTATCCTGCCTCAACCATGACAATAATATTTACTGCATCTTTCCCATCATTTAAGTCACAAACCTTTATTCTTATTGATTTTTCCTCCTCTACTGGAGCCATTGGAAGTTCAACATACTCTTCAATGGTAATCGGTGCAGGTTGTTTTATATCAGTTTTTCCTGACCCAAATAGTTCTTTTAACTTTTCAAAAACCATTTAATCACCTTTTATATATTTTAATATGGCATCCATCAAGTTATTTATACCCTCATAAGTTTTTGCTGAAACCAACAATACCCTATTACCCAACCTGTACTCCACGTAATCCTTCAACCGCCGCCTTTCGTCATCATTTAATAAATCACATTTATTGACAACTACTATAATAGGTTTTCGATATCTAAATTTTAATAAATGATGTAGTTTTTCAAAACTTTTTGATAATCCTTCTTTTCCATCAACCACATGGACAATCATATCCGCATCATCAATTTCTTCGTATGTTTTTTCTAAAACGCTTCCTATCATGATTGGAGATTGTTTTTCATGGACATAGAGCCCTCCCAAATCCACAAATACAACATCTACAAATTTTGGTTGCTTCTTTTCCCTACCTACTTTTAGTTTTCCCCAGTATCTTTTTATCGGCATTTTTGTAGTTCCTCCAACTTCAGAAACAAGGGAAACATACTTACCAAACAACGCATTCATTATAGATGATTTTCCTGCATTTTCAGGGCCTAATATTGCAATTTTAAAGATATCATTATCCATAGTATCACATTTTTGTTTTATTATAATAAATTACAAATACTTATAAATATTTGGCGAGTTATAAATATTTTTAACTTTTACAAAAATAAATATAGTGATTTTTATGAAATTGGCGGTTGTATTTGATAGTGCTGGGACGTTGGTAAAAGTTAAGAGAATAATAAAAGAAATAAAAACACAGAAGTTTTTGTGTAATAACCTAACTGTGGATATTGTTGATGAAAAAGTTGGGAGGGCGTTGGTGATTATTAAAGATGATCCTTTGAAGGTTGTGGATAAGGAGGATCCTGAAAAACATATATCAGAACTCTTAAAAGAAGTTGATTGGGGGATATCATACTGTAATAAACCAATAGACAGAGATGGAATTTTTAAAGACAAAAAAACTAAAGTTAAGGAGTTGCAGGATACCCTAAACGTTATGAAGAGATTTAAAATTCAAACTGGATATGGATCTGCAATAATAGTGGATACGTTAAATGGAATTATCGAATACACCATAACTACAGGGGGCTGCGTATTTCCAGAAGTACCTGAAACTATTAAAAAACTAAAAGAATTAGGGGTTAAGGTATTCATTGCGTCTGGAGATAGAAAGGAGTTTATAAAAAGATTGGCTGAAATTACGGGAATTAACGAAAAATATATAATGCCTGAGGCTCATCAAGAGCAAAAGAAAGATTTGGTTCTAAATTTAAAAAAAGAGAGGTATTATGTAATAATGGTTGGAGATGCAGCAAATGATGTCCCAGCAATGTTGGAGAGCGATTTGTCAGTTGTTACGCTCCAAAATGGAAATATTTCAAAAAAAGCACTCGAGGTAGCAAAGGTTAAAATATACAACATAAAGGAAATCCTCAACATATGTGAAGATTTAATTAACAAAAACAAAGGGTGATTTTTTTGAGATATTTAAAATTATGCAGTATTAATGAGGCAAAGGAAATTGTAAGGAAGTATTTGGATAAATACAAGAGTGTTGAGGACGTGGATTTATTTAATGCAGTTGGTAGGGTTTTAAGTGAGGACGTAATATCCGATGTTGATATCCCTCCTTTTGATAGGTCTCAGATGGATGGATATGCAGTTAAAGCGGAAGACACTTATGCAGCAGATGAGGATAATCCAATAACTCTAAAAGTTATTGGGAGTTTAAAGGCAGGGGAAGTTAAAGACCTTGAAGTTAAAAATGGAGAGTGTGTAGAGATTGCAACTGGGGCGGGGATTCCAAAAGGTGCAAATGCAGTAGTTATGGTGGAGTACACTGAAAGATTGGGGAATCATGTTAAAATTTACAAGGCAGTTGCACCACACGAGAATATCCAGTACTGCGGAACAGACATAATGAGTGGGGAGTTGATTTTAAGGGGGGGAACTAAATTAACGCCAAGGGATATTGGCTCTATTGCCGCAATCGGGAAAAATAAGGTTAAAGTTTATAAAAAATTAAGTTTTGGTATTATATCAACAGGAAATGAGGTTGTAAGTCCTGGAGAAACGTTAGGAGCATATAAAATTTATGATATAAATGCATATACTTTAGGTTCATCCATTTTAGAGAATGGATGGGATTTTAAGTTTTATGGTATTGTTGGGGATGATAAGGAGGAATTAAAAAAGGCAATTGAAAATGCATTAAAGGAAAATGACATTGTTCTTTTGAGTGGGGGAACATCCGCTGGAGTTGGGGATTTAACAGAAATTGCAATACAGGAACTTGGAGGGGAGGTTTTAATACATGGTATAAAGATAAAACCAGGAAAGCCTACAATAATTGGAGTTGTTGATGATAAATTGGTTGTTGGTCTCCCAGGTTATCCTACATCATGCCTTATAGTGTTTGATGTCCTGTTTAATGATGAGAAAAAAACCTTAAAGGCATTTTTCCCAATGAGGCATATCTCTGCAAAAGGAAGAACTGAGTATTTGCCTATTTCATTGGTAAAGTCAAAGAATGGTTATTCAAGTTATCCAATAACAAAGGGAAGTGGGGCCATAACATCCCTATCAAATGCAGAGGGGTATGTGGTAATTGAAGAAAACAGAGAAATTTTAGAGAATGAGGAGGTTGATGTCCATCTACTTGGAGACATAATGATTGGTTTGAATATCATAGGAAGTCATTGCATTGGTGTTGATATCATTTTAAAGGAAGGAGGCATATTTGCAAAAACCATCAATGTGGGTTCACTTGGGGGAATTATGGCAATAAAAAGAGGAGAGGCAGATATTGCAGGAGTTCATCTCTTAGATGATAGTGGGGAATATAACATCCCATTTATAAAGAAATATAAGGTTAAAGATGCGGTTTTAGTGAGGGGTTATATTAGAGAGCAGGGTTTCATGTTTAAAGGAGATGTTAATAGTATAGAGGATGTTGTTAAATACATCAAAAAATCCAAATTTATAAACAGAAACAAGGGTTCTGGAACAAGGATTTTGTTTGATAAATTTTTGAAAGAACATGGGATCGATAAAGATGATATAGATAGTTACAACATCGAGACAAAAACACACTCAGCGGTTGCAGTTTCTATTGTAATGGGAAAGGCAGATATTGGAATGGGGATAAGAACTGTTGCAGAGCAGTATGGACTTAATTTTATCCCAGTTGCAGAGGAACATTATGATTTCCTCATTAGAAGGGAGAAATTAGATGATGAAGATGTTAAAAAATTCATAGAAACACTTAAAAAAGTTGAATTACCATTTAAAAAACCAAAAAATTGTGGGGAAATTATATTTGAATGTTAATTAGATCAAATCAAGGTTGCTTTCAACAGAGATGTATAACTGTCCTTTTGGTTTGTTGTATACATAATCTCCAGTAAACTTATAGAACTTCCCTTCAATTGGGGTTCCTTCATCTTTTTTTGATAATTTTATAACAGGATTCTCAACAATTCCCTCAAATTTGAATGATGGAAGGACTCCTTCAACTTTTCCATAGACAACAATTGCTCCTTTTTTCATTTCCCCACCAACTCTCGCTTCAACATCCCCTTCTATGATTATAATTCCTCCCTCTTGGTGGATTCCGGTTAATAAACCAGCATTTCCTTTTATGTGAATGGTTCCTCCTCTCATGTATTCTCCAATTTCATTTCCAACATTACCTTCAACAACGATCTTTCCTCCACTCATACCTCTCCAATCTCCCCTGTATGCAGAACCAACATAATCTTTTGCATCTCCTTTAATAATTAACTCCCCACCTTTCATGTTTTGTCCAGCCCAACTGTCAGCGTTGCCATTAACAATAATTTTTCCCCCCTTCATTTCACAACCAACATACATTCCAGCGTCTCCTTCAACAATAATTTCCCCTGTTGTCATCTTTTCTCCAATTCTCTTCAACTTAATTGAGGAGTTTTTTATGATTATTCTTGATACCTCAGATTCATTCAACTCAACATCAAACAAATCTTTTAATAAGATCTTCTTGTTCCCTTGTGGTAATTCTATGTTCTTTATTTCATCCAATGACATGTTTTCTATCTTCTCTGGAATAACCGCATCCATCTCTACTGGAACAATGATATCCTCTTTTAACGTAAGGATTAACTCCTTCATCATTCTCACCGTCTCATCTTTTAAAAAATTTAAAAATAGAATTTAGTTTATGTCTGTTGCATCAATTTTGATAACTTTCCAACTGTTTGCATAGGCATCTTGAACTGGGTAGTTGTCTAAGTTAACTGAGTAGTATCTTGTGAACTTCTCTCTTAAGTCCTTCATAATCTCTTGCTCTAAGGACTCATCAACTTTAACATCTACGTATATTGTGTCTCCATAGATCTCTTTAACAACTTCTCCATCTTTAACAACAACTTCTCCTTTCTTCAATACGTAAGATGCGTATCTAAATGCCTTCTCTATTTTCTTACCATCCTTTTCTTCTGGGTCTATATTGTAGATAGCGATGTCTGCATCTGCCCCAACGCCAAGGTGTCCTTTCTCTTTGCTTAAACCTAAAACTTTTGCTTGGTTACCTCTTGTAATTTTTGCTATTTCATATAAATCGTATTCTTTATCGTTATCTGCTACATGGCTTCTTTGTAATGCCCATTTGTGGACTTTGTTGTATAACCACTCATCTCTGTATTTTTTACTCATCAACCATGCAATAACTCTTGGGTATCTTGTGAATGGTCCTGCGTTTGGATGGTCAGTTGTTAATAATACTTTGTCTGTGTTTGTGTTTAAGAATAAATCCAAACCAATTGCCCACTGAACTGCATAGACAGGTCCTTTTGGGGAGTAGATGAATGGAACAACTCCTGAACCTGTCTCAAGTTCAACGTCACAGTTTGCCCATTTCAATCCATTTGTCATGTGTAAATCATATTCCATCGGTCCATCTGCTGTCATTGTTGTTGTTTCATCTAATGTAACCTGTCCAACATCAATTACAAGGTGGTCATTTTTATTTACATACTCTGCAATCTCAACACCCTTACTCCCAAAGTCCTTCCATGAGGTTCCTCCATAGGAGTGGAACTGAACGTGTGTGTTGTAGTATACAGTTTCCCTCTCTCCATATCTTGGTTTTGCCTTAATATCTTTAACACAATCCATTGTTGCAAGTGTTGTTTCCCAGTTTCCTGGGTGTCCTAAGTTGTTTGGGTGGACGTGTATTGAGTGAGGTAAACCGAGCATTTCGTTGACTTCTGCAAGACCCCTAACAATTTCTCTTGGTGTTATGTCAAAGTATGGAACTTTATCATCTATACCGTGGACGTTTTTACCCCAACCCCATGCTTCTGTTCCACCTGGGTTAACTATCTTTATTGCAAAACCCCTCGTTGCTCTCAAAAGCCATGCTACATAAGCAGCACATTTTTTAAGGTCCCCTTCTTTTAAATACTCAATAACAAACCAGTTGTTTCCGAATAATGGCATTGCTGCTTTATCCAGTTGTGGGGTTTCCATAAACTCTTCGTGTGTGTGTCTTGCTATTAATGGTGGCATTGCTGCTTCAATAACAGTCGTATATCCCATCTCTGAGTATTGGTAACCAGTTTTGTATGTTGAAGGAACTGAAAATCCTGTCCCAGTTCTCAATCCTTTTTTTGCATAAACATCTTTTTTACTATCTTCTGGTCTAAACATTCTACCAACGTTAACTTTTGCCCCAGCAACGTGGGTGTGAGAATCAACTCCACCCGGCATTACAACCTTTCCACTTGCATCGATAACTTTTGCATTACTTGAAACTTCCTCAACTATTTTACCATCTTTGACACATATGTCCATCTTTTCTCCATTTATTCCATTCAATGGGTCGTAAACAATCCCATTTTTTATGATGTATTCCATTTAATCACCTTCTTTTTTTATTTATTCCAAGTATGTTCTCATTAATTTTGGCATGTCTAAGAATTCTTCTTCAGTTTTTTCAATTTCTACTGGTAAAGGTCCTTTGTATGATGGCATTGCTGTGCTGTTAGTTTCAGGTAAGACAACTTTGTTTGCCCAAGGTCCCATTGGAATATAGATCATTCCTTTTGGCATTGGTTCTGTTGCCTTCTTTGCAAATACAACAACTTCTCCGTATTCTGATTTTACCTTTATTTTGTCTCCCTCTTTAATACCCAACGTATTCATTTCATCTTCATTTATGTAACAAACTCCTGCTGCTTTAACATATAAATCCAAATTTTTCCCTGCTTCTATTGCCTCTCCCTGCCAAATTGTTCTCCCAGTGTTTAAGTAGAATTTCATTCTATCACCTTAATATTTTTAAAACAATCTATCCTCATTTTGGTAACTATTGTTTCTCAACAACCAACTTTATCGCATCAACTGGACAAACTTCAACACATGCACCACATCCACCGCATAAATCACCATTTACTATGGTTATTAGGCCATCCACAACTCTTATGACGAGTTCATCTGTTTCTGGACCTTTTCCACCCCAAGTGTTTGGATCTTTTGCATTCACTGGGCATGATACTACGCAATTTCCACAACCATGGCACTTCTCTGGAAATACGACCAACTTATACATTTAACCACCTCATTATCCTCTATTTATTTCGCCAATAATTTCTCAAATGCTTTTTTCCATGCAACTGCCTTTGTCTCTTCCATACCAACTTTTGTTCTCTTAACTTTTATAGCATTAATTGGACATGATTTTTCACATGCCCCACATAAGACACATAAATCTTGGTTAACCACCAATTTTGGAACTTTTTGTGCTTTTTCTTTTGGTTTTGGGAATGTCAATGCATTACATGGACAGATTGCTACACAAGCACCACATGCATTACATGCATTCTCATCAATGATGAGTTCCCCTTCAAATGGCTTTTCAACTTTAATCGCACTAACTGGACAGATATTTTCACACCACCCACATGTAACACATAAATCTTTATCAATTGTTGTTTTTCCTTTGATATCTTCGTATAATTTTGGTTTTTCAATTCTCTTTGCCAATGGACACTTGTAACAGATAACCTCTATTGCATTGTGTGGACATGCAACCTCACAAACCTTACAGAATACACACGCATCTTTATCGACTTCAATATCCTTTATTGGGTTTGGACTTAATGAGTTCATGTCGTTTGGAATTAAGTCAATTGCATCTGCTGGACAGTATTCAGCACAAATTCCACATAAGACACATTTGTCTTTGTTTATAGTAATTTCCCCAAGAACTAGGTTCTTTCTTGGTGGAAGTTCTCTCTCTACATCAATTGCTCCTTGAGGACAGACGATTTCGCACTGTCCACATAAAACACAGATTTCTTGATCTAATGTTATATCCCTTAATATCTTTGGGTATTGTGGGAGTTCTTTTATGGATTTGTCGTTGATTTTTAAATCAATAGCGTTAAATGGACATGCACATGCACACATTCCACATAAGACACATTTTTCCCCACTAATATCCAATTTTGGAGCATCAATGTCTCCTTTTGCTATCGCCCCTAAAGGTCCCATGGTAATTGCCTTTGTTGGACAAATATCAAAACAGATTCCACAACCAACACAGATGTGGTCGTTCCATGTTAAAACTCTCTTTTCTACTCCATACCTTGATATTGTTATGGTCCCGTTGTATTGTTCTTTTGTTTGCATGTTCATTCCTCCACAAATTTTAGAGCGTTCATAGGACATTTACTTATACATTCCCCACATAAAAAACAACGATCTTCATCAATTTTTACTTCAATACCATCTATTGATATTGCCTCACAAATGAGACATGCTCCACAAGCGAGGCATTTGTCATTATCAATTTTTATTTTTGCGTTGTAAATAACCTTTATGAGTTTTTTTGCAATGTCCTTTTCGTTACTTAGAGAGTGGATTATTCTTGCTCCATATTCCACTGGAAGTTCTGCTATTACCTCTGAAATTTTCATGATTCTATCTGAGGGATACCTACCATGAAGGTAATGGGAAATCATTGACCTGTCTATATTTAAGTATTCTGCAATCTCCCTTTGTAGTTTTCCTTCCTTTCTCATCTTCATTGCTACAAGTGCTTTTATTCCTGATAGTATATGCTCTGGCATACTCTCATCTCATGTGAGTCATATTCAACATTATTTTATGAGGTATATAAATAATTCTTCTAATTTCAAATAGTAAACTATACATAATAGCGTGGGCTTTACTCACATAATTTGAAAAACCTATATGTCCTTAATGTTTATTAATTATATTTTAATTTTTAAGGTAATCTAAACGTATTACAACAGTTTGCATTTTCCAGTATGGTTGTTAATCCATTCAAGTTCAATGAAATCTAAGGTTAGAGAACCTAAAAATTTATAAATTTTAGTTCCTAATAATAGCACACAAAAAGTAAAAGGTGATGCGATGAAAATATTGTTGATAGGTGGAGGAGCAAGAGAAAGTGCAATTGCACATGCTTTAAAAAAGAATGCGAATGTTAAATTATACACATTAATGAACAACAAAAACCCAGGAATAGCGAGATTATCTGAAAAGATATCATTAAACAAAGAAACCAACTTGGATGCAGTTAAAAGTTTTGCAGAGGAAGTTAAACCAGATTTAGCAGTTATTGGACCTGAGGCTCCATTGGGTGCAGGAGTATCTGATTTGTTGTGGAGTATGGGCATTCCAACCGTAGGACCAAAAAAACTCCCTGCTCAAATTGAAACAAGCAAAGAGTTCATGAGGAATTTATTTAAAAAATACAACATAAAAGGTTCATTGCAATACAAGGCATTTGAAGAGTATGGGGAAGAGTTGGAGGCATTCATTGATGAAATGACAAATCAAGGTAAGGATGTTGTTGTTAAACCTGTTGGATTGACAGGAGGGAAAGGAGTCAAGGTTGTTGGAGAACAGTTGAAGGATAACGAAGAGGCAAAACAATATGCAAAAGAAGTGTTTGAGAAGGATATCGGTGGAGGAAAGGTAATTATTGAGGAGAGGTTAATTGGTGTTGAATTTACATTGCATGGGTTTGTTGATGGAGATACAATAAAATTCACACCTACGGTTCAAGACCACCCACATGCTTATGAAAACGATGAAGGGCCTATAACAGGAGGGATGGGTTCATATTCATGCCCTAATTTGTCACTTCCATTCTTAACAGATAAAGATTTAGAGGAAGGTAAAGAAATTATGGAAGAGACGGTTAAAGCAATCAAAAAAGAAGTTGGTGACTACCAAGGATTCTTATACGGGCAGTTCATGCTCACTGCAGAGGGGCCAAAGATTATTGAATACAACGCAAGATTTGGAGATCCTGAGGCAATGAACATATTGGCAATCTTAAAGAATGATTTTGTTGAGGTTTGTGAGGCAATAGCAAATAAGAAATTGAAGGATGTTGATGTTGAATTTGAAAACAAAGCAACAGTATGTAAGTATGTTGTTCCAAATGGCTATCCAACAAACCCAGTAAGGAATAAAGAGATAATTGTTGATGAAGAGAAAATAAAAGAAACAGGGGCAATACTACATTACGCATCAGTAAATGAGGTTGATGGAAAGTTGTATATGACAGGTTCAAGGGCAGTTGCAGTTGTTGGAGTTGCAGATACGATAGAGGAAGCAGAGAAAATTGCTGAAAAATCTATCCAATATATAAAAGGAGAAGTCTTCCACAGAAGTGATGTAGGTAAATTAGATTTAATCAAAAAGAGAATTGAGAGAATGAAAGAATTGAGAGGATAATTTTTTTATTTTTTGAGATTGTTTGTTATGCAATATTCCAATAAAATTATTTTTTAATTTTACTGACAGTGTGATTACGATATTCCCTTCTTTATTAGTTCTTTACCACACTCTTTAACCACTTCATAAAACGATAGTCCATATTTGTATCTCAAATATTCTATGCAGTTTGATACTATCGCCATAAATCTAACGAATCCAATATTGCTCTTTTCAGATGTTGGATAGTTTCCTTCGATTTCTAAAATCGATTATCTCTTCGCTTGCGGAGCAAGCGAGCAGTGAAACACTTAGTATTTCACCCAATCGATGTTTTCACCTTGTGATAACAAGGCGAGTTACGAAAAACCGATTTAAGTACTACCTATTTCTATTTTTTGGTTTTAATTTTAATAGTGTTAAATCACACTATCAGTAAAATGAGATTTAAATATCGATTATATCCTAGGTAATCGTATGTAATCATAAGAAGTAATTCGAGACAAAATAACTAAAAATAATGGACCATATAATATAATTTTTAGACTTTAGATTACGTTTTGGTTGTTCGGTTTTAGTAAGGTATTTATCTATCGGAGTTATAACTATTTTAATAGGATTTTGTATTCACCACATTTTTTACCACTTTTGTATTCGATTTTTTAGTTCGTTATCAGGTTTTATTATACTTACTGGTTAATTTATAGTTGTTTGCGTTAGATGTTGGAAAACACCTTCAAATTAAAGAAAATATATGCTTTATCTTAAAATTGGGAGAAACACAACCATTTAAATGATACATAGATAAATCCATAAATTTCGCAAACAACATCTATTTAAAATTGTGATGCGAATTTTAGGATTATTTATAGTTGTTTAAGCTATAAATGAACATACTACAATGAAAAAAACATTTAGGTGAGGTCATGAGAGGTTTTATTATTGGGAGGTTTCAGCCATTCCACAATGGGCATTTGAATGTTGTAAAGAAAATATCTAAGGAAGTGGATGAATTGATAATAGGCATTGGAAGTGCTCAAAAAAGTCATACTCTTGATAATCCATTCACTGCGGGAGAGAGAATAATGATGATAACAAAAACACTAAATAATTTTGATTTTTCATATTACGTAATCCCAATAAAGGATATTGAGTTCAATGCAGTTTGGGTTTCTTATGTTGAGGCACTGACACCGCCTTTTGATATTGTTTACTCTGGAAATTCACTTGTTAAGGAGTTGTTTGAAGAGAGGGGATATATGGTTAAAAAACCAGAGATGTTTAACAGAAAAGAATACTCAGGGACTGAAATTAGAAGAAGAATGCTAAATGGGGAAGAATGGGAGCATTTAGTTCCGAAAGATGTTGCTGAAGTTATAAGGGAAATAAAGGGGGTTGAAAGATTAATCAGGTTGAGTGAGAAGGATTATTAAAATTGAAACTGGAGGGTTTAAGATGAAAAATTATAGGTGTGTTGAGATGGAAGTTCATCCAGAGGAAATCTTGGAGTATATGCATAGAGATATTGAAGAAGGGGATTATATTGAAGTGTATTTTGGCAGGGTTCATGTTGAGGGAACTGTAATTCTCGCAAGTGAGGGATTTTTTAGGGTTGATACTAACAACGACTTATTTGGAACTTTGGAATTTGAGGCTTCGTCAATTATTGATGATTTAATAGAGTTAGTGCATATAAAAGAAGATTACAAAGAAAAAATTATTTTAAGGGTAAAATAACAGTTGGAGGTAGTTACATTGAAATTTCATGAATTTATGGGGGCAATAACAAAAGAAGGAATAAGTATTGCCGAAAAATCCAGAGAAATTGTAAGAAATAAGATAAAGAATGTTTTAGGAGATAGAATAAATAAATACTCAAAGGAAGAACTTGCTATTATTGAAAGGGTAGTCCATGCTACTGCTGATGAGGAATATGCAAAGTTGATATATTTTAAAGATAATCCAATAGGGGAAGGAGTTAAGGCAATAAAAGAAAATAAGCCCGTGGTAGTGGATATAAACATGATAAAAGCAGGAATAAGGTACAACAATACATATTGCTTTATAAATGACAAAAAAACTTATGAACTTGCACAAGAGGAACAGATCACGAGAGCAGTTGCCTCAATGAGAATTGCAAAGGATTTGATAGATGATGGTGTTGTTGTTATTGGAAATGCTCCAACTGCATTGTTGGAAGTTATAAGAATGATTAATGAGGAAGATATAAAACCAAGGGTTGTTGTTGGGGTTCCTGTAGGTTTTGTTCAGGCAAGTGAATCAAAAGCATTATTGAGAGAAACCGACATCCCATCAATAACAACCATAGGGCCAAAAGGAGGAACCCCTGTTGCAGTTTCAATAATTAATGGAATTATAGCGATGAGTAAAAATGAGAAGGTTTAGATTTATTGTTCTTTTTCCCCATATAATATTTTTGCGATTTCTCTCAGTGTTTCTACCCCTTTTGCCTCTGTTTTTAATAATGGAACGTGTGCAATAACTTTGTCTCCAAATTTCTCTTTTATCATTTCTAACCTCTTTTGTTGTAGTGCTCTTCTTGCCCTACAGAATTCACACTCAACATCCCCTGGGATTAATTGGTTTACAATAACAGCATCAATTGGAATACCATATTTCTCCAAAGCCTTCATTGCTCTTTCACTTTCCAAAATACTCATCTCTTCTGGAATAACAACCAATCTAAATGCAGTTCTTTCAGGATTTGAAAGGATTCTTCTTGCTTTTTCTATTTTTTTCTTCATCCTTTCAAGTTCTTCCAATGCCTTATCATAGTCGATATCATCACCTTTACTTCCAAATGGCATTAATTTTTTCATCATTTTCATTAATCCACTCATCTGCTTCTTGAACTTAATCATCTTAGCCATGTATTTGTCCATTATTTCAGGAAGTCCAAGGAATCTCAATGTGTGTCCTGTTGGAGCGGTATCAAATATAACTACATCAAACTCATTGTTATCCATGTATCTTAAAAATACATCAAATGCAGCACTTTCATCAGTTCCAGGGGAAAGGGAAGCCATTTCCAACTGTTCCTCCAAAACGTCCCCTAACATTGGGTTTTCATCCATCTGTGCTTTTAATTTTTCCTTGTATTCTTCCATTGCTTTCTGAGGGTCTATCTCTACAACATATAGGTTATCGAATCCCTTAACTTTTGTTGGTTCGTGTCCAAATTCCTGCTCAAACGCATCCCTCAATGAGTGTGCAGGGTCAGTTGAGACAATAACTGTTTTTAATCCCTGCTCTGCACAATAGATACCGGTAGCAGCACTCATTGTTGTCTTTCCAACTCCTCCTTTTCCACCAAACATGATGTATTTTGTTCCATCATTCTCCAATTTTTTTGTTGTGATACTCTTCAATGAATCTTTTATTTTTGATAACATCCCATCACCTTTTATTCTTTTGTTTTGTTGTTTTTATTATCTACATTGGAATCTCTTAACCTCTGCAATAATTCATTAACATCAACCATGGTGTTTATACACCCATCCTTTATTAGCGCCTGCCCTTGGGCAGGGATACCTTTTCTTGAGAGGTAGTTCATACCATAAAACAAATCCCTACTACATGCAACACCAAATACGCCATCGGGCTTAACATCCCTTAGAATCCTTTTTAGGAATGTAGAACCTGGGACAATAAATACCTTATAGCCATTTTCTTTAGCAGTTTTTATGATTTCTCCAATACAGCATCTCCCACAAAATACACACTCTACACCATTTGGAGTTAACTTTGCTGGACATTTCGCGTCTCTCAAACAATGAGGGAGAATTAAAACTTTGTTTTTTGATTTTTTAAATTGTTCTTCATAATATTTGTTGTAAAACTCAGTCCCTACATTGTAGAAGGTTTCTTCTGTACCAATAAGAAGGAATAATTTTAATAGGATAGAGTAAAAGTTATCCGCTATATATATAAAAATTTTTGGGAATATTAATTTGTTCCTCCTAATCAAATACACTCCAACTACAATACTTATAAGAAGCATTAAAATCAATATTGTTATAAGTAGTATGGAAAATAAACCTATAATCTCTAATACACTCATGCCAAAAATTTCCATGCTATCACAATAATTTGGTTATTTAAAATTTTGGGGGTGTAAAAATTCCAAAAACAACCCTAACTCTTACTTACGAATTTTTTAGCGCGGGTTGTGAAAATTCCAAGTCAGATGTGGCTATTGTTATCGATATTCTTAGGGCATCAACAACCATAAACACACTTTTACAATTGTGCAATGAGGTATATATAACTGATAGTATAGAGAAGGCAAACTCATATGAAAATACCATAAAAATTGGGGAAAGAAATGGCAAAAAAATTGAAGAATTTGATTTTGGCAATTCTCCAACAGATATTTTGAAGAATAAAGAAATAATATTGGAACATGTAAAAAATGGTGGAAAGGTTGTGTTAACAACAACAAACGGAACAAGGGTAATGAAAAGAGTTTTTAAAAATGCAAATTATGTTCTAATTGGTTCAATAACAAATGCAAAATATGTTGCTGAGAAAGCGGTGGAATTATCCAAATCGGGAATAACCCTTGTCCCATGCCATAGAAAAGGAACATTTGCAATTGAGGATGTAATAGGGGCTGGATTGATAGCAAGGTATATTGAAGAGATTAGCAAAGAAAAAACCAAAAATGAAGAAGTCCTCGCAGCAAAGTTATTAACAAAAGGAGATTGGAAGAGTTTAATCCTAAATTCAAATTCAGCAGATAACTTAAGAAATCTTGGTTATCACGGGGATTTAATGTTTTGTATCTCTGAGAATTCTCAAAATGTTGTGGGAATGTTTGATGGGGAAAAGGTGGTTAAGATTTAGATTTAAATTGATTTAAATCACTTTATTCGATCTGACCTCATCAAAAAGGATGGGATACCTCACTTCGTTCGGTATCCTCTCATGGGTTATGTCATTTATTTTTTATTTCCCTTATAACTTCATCCACAATCTCTGATGCTAATCCAATGTAGGTTTTTGGATTCATCAACTCTTCTAATTCCTCTTTTGTTAAGTATTTCATAACCTCTTCGTTTTCTAATAAAACCTCTTTTAAATGTCTCTTTTCATCATGTGCCTTCATTGCACACCTTCTAACAACTTCATGGGCTGTTTGCCTACCCATTCCCCTCTTTGCAAGTTCAATCATAATTCTTTCTGCCATGATAAGCCCTTTTGTTAATTCAAGGTTTTTCTCAACGTTTTCAATATTTACCCTCAACTTTTTCATCCCTTTAATTGCCAAGTTTAAGATGTGGTCTAATAAAACACATGCCTCAGAAAAGATGCATCTTTCACTTGATGAGTTTGTTAAATCCCTCTCTTCCCACAATGATATGTTATCAAATTCTGCCAATGCCAAACTCTTAACTACCCTTGACAATCCACAAATTTGCTCAAATGTGATTGGGTTTCTCTTATGTGGCATTGTTGAAGAGCCGGTTTGTTTTGTTGGGTCGAATTCTTCCTCCAACTCTCCAATTTCAGTTCTCTGCATACTTCTAACAGTAACTCCAATTTTATTCAATGTTTGAGCAATTAAAGCGAGAAGTGCAATAAACTCAGCATGCCTATCTCTTTGAATAACTTGGTTGGATATTAAAACTGGATTTAATCCTAAAATTTCCCCTACTCTTTTATGCACTTCTAAACCTTTCTCGCCAAGTGCTGCCATTGTTCCTACTGCACCAGTTATCATTGAAACGCAAATCCTTTCTTTGCAACTTTCTAACCTTTCAATATGCCTCTGTATCTCAGATGCCCATAAAGCAAATCTCATCCCATAAGTTGTTGGGATTGCGTGTTGTCCGTGTGTTCTCCCAATGCAAACGGTATATTTATGCTCTTCTGCCTTCTCCAATAAAATATCCCTCAATTCCTTCAATTTTTTCTCCAATATGGCAATTGCCTCTTTGAATTGTAATGATTGGGATGTGTCAACAATATCGTTTGAAGTTGCACCGAAGTGGATATATTCTCCTGCGTTTCCTTCACAAACTTCTGCAAATGCCTTAACCATAGCAACAACGTCATGCCTTGTTTCTCTTTCTATTTCTTTAACCCTCTCCAATTTAACATATTTTGTTGATGCCTTTCTATTGATTTCTTCTGCTGCCTCTTTTGGTATTATGCCGAGTTCTGCCTCTGCCTTTGCCAATGCTGCCTCAACTTCAAGCATCTTTTGTAATTTGTTCTCTTCTTCCCAAACCTTCTTCATCTCTTCTGTTCCATATCTGTAGTCAATTGGATGTACTGCCATTTTTTCACCGAGTAGGTATTTTTGATAATGTTCCAAATTATTTTGTTATGTTTTAAATAAATTTTGGAACTAAATCCTTTTTAAGTAGTTCTTTACAATATCTTCAATCTTTTTATTATAATTTAAATGTATTGGAATAATAACCCCTCTTTTTCCAATAAGTATGATTTTGTTGTTCTTTATTGTATATCCCTCAAAACCTTTCCAAGTAATGAATCTCCAACCAATATAAATTCCATTATTGTAAATATCTATCCTGTGTTTAATAAAGAATAAAACAATAAACAAACCCATAGCCACAATAAACGCAAACATAAAAGAAAATCCAAATCCTTCAGGCAATCTATCCCAATATAAATACAAAAATCCAAAAATAGGAATAATAAAAACTGATAAAAGCCCGATAAACATTAAACAATATTTCTTTCCAAATATGTTAAAGTCATAGTCCCTATAAGAATATAAAACTTCTTCCCTTCTATTTTTGTCTGATTTTATTGCTAAATAAAGTCCATAATATAGAATCCCCGTTAATGTAAGTTGAATCAAACCAATGTAAAATATAATAATTAATACGTATTGGTTCATGCCCACCACTTTAGTTTATTTTATAATAAACTCTTCGTTTTCCTAATATCTCTCTCAATCTTTTCCATCTCCTTTGCATAACCAATAGCAATCTTCCTCATAACTTCTTCAACATCAAAAATACCAATATCTTCCAATCCAATGCCTTCAACATGCTCTGGAATACCTTTTGAATTAACATTAATCCCTAAATGAATCTTTGCAGAACTTACTCCCCTTGTTGCTATACACACGGATAATTTTTTACCACTGCAGTATAAATCATCCCCTTCTCTATCCAACTTAACACCAAAATCCCCAATAACGTCTTTAGCAATGCAGATTAAAATCCTCTGCCTCAAATAAATCATTTTTAAATCTGGATTGTCAAAATGCTCAACTATGAAGTGTATGCAGTCATCTCCTTTAATTGGGATTTCAAACTCCCCCTCCTCCTTAACATCTTTTAAATCTTTCATATCCTCTATTCTAACCTCCATTCCTCCCCTAAACGCAACAACACTATCTTTTTGAACATCAAACATGTTAAATGCCCATAATGGTTCTATCTCTTTTCCAGTATATTTTATTTTCTCTTTTGGAAATATAACATTCATAAACCCAATATCTAAAATCTCCGCATGCATTTTATCACCATGGAAGTGGATGATATTCCCTCTTGATAATTGGTATATCTGAGAAGCAATCTGATGTTATTCCATTCAAAATAAATCCGTCCATATTCTTTAATTGAACTAAAAGGCATCCTTTTATTGTAACATTCACATCTGGGGCATTTTCTTTCATCCTATCAACCAACAGCAACAAGTCCTTTATTTTCCCAATATTCTCTAAACTGGATATTCTTTTAAGTTCTTTTTTATTTTTCTCATGAACAATAAGTTGGTGAACCATTATCTCATCAACACCAATGTCGTTAAGTTTTTTTGCTAATTCAACCAACTCCATATCATTGAAATTTGGGATATAAATGGTTCTAACGATTGTATGTAAATGCTTTACTGAAAGTTCTATATTTTTAATAACCTTATCAAAGGTATCTGCATTTGTTAATTTTTTGTGCGTTTCTGGTTTTGATGTACTTAAACTAATCATCACCAAATCTAAGCCCAAATCCTTAAATTCCTTTATCAAATTCTCATTTAAAAAAACACCATTTGTTTGCAAATCACACCTCAATCCGAGGGATTTTACATATTCAATACCTTTCTTTACTTTTTCGGGATATAGAAGAGGTTCCCCATATTGGCTTATAGTCACTGCTATGCAATCATCTAAATTCCCATAGATTCCTGGCTTTATATTTGTTAATTTAGAATAGCAAAAAATACAGTTATGATTGCATTTTTGTGTAATCTCGATTGTAGGGTGATGATGTGGATCTTTGTTATTCAAATCCAACCCTTCACAACCTATGCAGTGCTTAACAACCTTTAAATTTTTTACAATCTCTTCCAATTTATCACATATATTACTCCTTAAAACAATCTTCAAAATTTCACCCCAAAAATAATTAAACAAAAAAATAAAAATAGAAAAAAACACTTTTCAGTTATTTTTAAATTACTCCAACAAATAAAAATACTTCTCAGTCCAATCGATAATACCCTTTCTTACCCTTTTATTTTTTATGGCATCAATGATTTCATCCACGATATCATCAACATCCCTGCCTGTTGCATCTATTTCATAAACTATTCCTTCACTTTCAGCCAAACAAACATCCAAAATCTCTGCTTCAACATTTTCCATGACTTTCTTTTGCTTATATCTTCTCTCTTCCAATCTCTTTTTAATAACTTCAGGATTGCATCTCAAAACCACAATGTAATCTACATCTAAAAGATGACTAACGTGCCCATCAAGTATTACATTATCTAAACCATAGAGAAACTCTCTAAGTTTATCAAAATCGATCACATAAGAATCCATTTCCTCATCTTTTTCAGAATACAACTTATATTCCTTCACAACTTCAGTTATATCTATATGTCTAAATCCCAATTTTTCTGCAAGTTTTTTTGAAATTGTTGTTTTTCCAACTCCTGGGGTTCCTGTTATGGCGATTTTAATGTTCTCCACCTTTCTATTTATTCTTCATCATCTATTTCAATATTTTGTGGTGAGTATCTGTCAATCTCAACATTGTCTTTAACTGCAAGGATGACGTATTCTCCTGCTCTGCCCAACTTATAACCCAATGTTTCCAAATACTTTTTAAAATCAAGGAAATCTTTAATAATCCCTTCCACTGGAATCTCTTCAAGGTTAACTATAACAATATCATGTTCGATTATCTCTCTAACTCTAATGAAATCTTCAGGGGTTTTGATTCTAACGGTTAGTATTTTTGGTGGTATTTTTATAACCTTTTCTATTACCTTTTCCTCAATATCTCCATCATCTTCTTTTTTTTCTGTTAGTGGGATTTGTTCTGAACCGACAATCTCATATGCAGGGACTTCTTCTCCAATAACTATATAATCATCTTCTTTTATTGGTATTTGTTGTGGAAGTTCCTTATTCCCAACAAATATTCGTTTTATTTTTTTGAGCATATTTCTCCCTCCATGCTATAAATGGATATTTTACATAAAAATTAAATAAATTAAAATCGATAAATTTTAAAAATTAATCTTGGAGATCAACACCTCATAATGTATAATGACTATATATCTTACTTTCACTTATTTTTAAACTTTTGGATAAATATAGAATATGCGTAAAATCAAAATAAATCTATATTTTTTACGATATACTATCTAAATTATATTTTTATATATGTGTAGAATTTACTCCACTACAAGAGATATTCCTATAAATATCAACACAGCACCAATACAAACCTTAAATGATGGTATCTTACCTAAAATAATTGCTGATAGCATTATTGTAACAAATGGATATATACTTGATATAACAACACCTTTGATGGAGAAGATATTGATAAACCTTTGTAGAAAAAGTACTGTCCAACAACACCAGCAATTAATGATACCAAAGTTAAGTAAATAAAAACCCTATAATCTATCTTCAATGTCATTAGTTTCCCAGTTGAAGTAAATATGAGGGAAATTATTATAAAGTCCATTAATGATTTAATCAGTATTGCTGTTGCTGAGTCAGTTAGTTCTAAGGCTTTTTTCTCAATTATTGGACATAAACCCCAACATAACGCCGCTAACAATGCAAAAAATTCACCTTTCATCTTATCACCCAAATAGTTAAAAAATCAACAATAAAAAATAAATAATGACAGTACTCCATAATAGTCTATATTTAATTTTTATCGATTTTTATGGATTGAGATTTTTAAATAAAAAGAGGAGGGAAATGATGTTCCTAACTTTGGATGAGTTTGATTTTGATGGAAAAACTGTTTTGTTGAGGGTGGATATAAACAGCCCAATAGATTTGAACACTGGGGAAGTTTTAGACGATACAAGGATTAAAGCATGTAAAAAAACAATTGAGGAACTCTGCAATAAAAATGCGAGAGTGGTTATTCTTGCTCACCAAAGTAGACCAGGGAAAAAGGACTTTACAACCTTGGAAATGCATGCAGAAAAACTTTCCGAGGTTTTAGATAGGGAAGTTAGATATATAGATGATATATTTGGCTCTTATGCAAGAAACGCTATAAAGAACATGAAAGATGGTGAGATAATACTTCTTGAAAATGTAAGATTCCTTGCAGAGGAGGTTTTAAAAGATTGGAAAAAATGGAATGACATAACACCAAAAAAGCAGGCAGAAACACATTTGGTAAAGAAATTGTATCCATTGTGTGACTATTTTGTAAATGATGCGTTTGCAGCAGCACATAGGGCGCAACCATCTTTGGTGGGCTTTGCATATTATTTACCAATGATTGCCGGAAAGATTATGGAAAAGGAACTGAGTATTTTAAGAAAAGTATTAAAAAATCCTGAAAGACCATGCATCTTTGTTTTAGGTGGGGCTAAGGCAGATGATAGTATAAAGGTAATGAAAAATGTTTTAAAAAATGGTTCAGCAGATAGAGTATTAACAACAGGAATCGTGGCAAACATCTTTTTAATAGCAAAAGGTTACAAACTTGGTGTAAATGAGAAGGTTATTGAGGATATGGGATTAAAAGACCAAATAGACGTTGCAAAAGAATTGTTGGATAAGTATGAAGATAAAATTATAACTCCAATAGATGCTGCTTTAAATGTTGATGGAGAGAGAAAAGAGATTGATTTAGATTTAGATATTGAAGTAGAATACCCAATCCACGATATTGGGGAAAGGACAATTGAACTATACAGTGAAATTATTAAAGATGCAAAAACAATTGTTGCCAACGGTCCAGCAGGGGTGTTTGAAAACAAAAACTTCCTAAAAGGAACAGAAAATATACTAAAAAGCATAGCAAACTCCAAAGCATTTTCCGTTATTGGAGGGGGACATTTATCCGCCGCTGCAGAGTTGGTTGGTGTTGCTGATAAAATAGGACATATAAGCATTGGAGGAGGAGCGTGCCTTGAGTTTTTAGCAGGAGAAGAATTGCCAGTTATTGTTATGTTGGAAAAATCCTACCAAAAGTATAGGGGATAATTATTTATTTTTCCATGTATTATTTTTTATCTCAATTTAAAAATTTGGTTAAATAGAAAGTTTTAAAAGTAATGGTATTAAAAATTAGAAAGGCAATATTACCAACGAAAAAAGGGGATTTTATGAATTTGAAAAAATTGGCAGAAGAGATAAAAAATTTTGAAGGTGTCATAAGAAAAAAGGAAATTAAGAATGTTGTTAGTAATTTTGTTTTTGAGGAGGAATATGATTTTGATATTATCGTTGATTTTGGAGATGATGCCGCTGTTGTTGGAATTGATGAGGAAAATGCCATTTTATTGGCAGCAGATGGAATTTGGGGTAAACTTTTGGAAGCAGACCCCTGGTGGGCTGGTTATTGCTCAGTATTGGTTAATGCAAATGATATAGCGGCAATGGGAGGTAAGCCAATAGCAATGACAAACATCATAAGTATTAAGGATTGCAGTATTGGGAGAGAGGTTTTAAATGGAGTTAAGGAAGGTGTTAAAAAATTCGGCATTCCTATGGTTGGAGGACATACGCATCCTGATGCACAATGCAATGTTTTAGATGTTTCTATCACTGGGATTGTTAAGAAGGATTGCATCTTAAGGAGTGATAATGCAAAGATTGGGGATAAAATCATTTTTGCCTATGATTTGGATGGAAAGTTGCATGAGAAATTTAAACTCAATTGGGATACAACAACTATGAAATCAAAAAAACTTGTTAGAGAGCAGTTGAAGGCATTAACCATTATTGGAGAAGAAAAACTTGCAAACTCCTGCAAAGATATAAGCAATCCCGGAGCTATTGGGACTTTAGGAATGCTATTGGAGGTTTCTAAGAAAGGTGGAGTTGTGGATATAACAAAGATACCTAAACCAGAAGATGTGCCATTAAACTACTGGCTTAAAGTTTATCCAGGAAGTGCATTTGTGTTTACTGTAAAGGAGGAAAATGTTAAAAGAATCATTGAGATTTTGGAAGAGGTTAACATAACTGCAGAGGTCTGTGGGGACGTTATAGGGGATAATAGATTAATCATCTCGGATGGAGAAGAGAATGAAGTTGTCTTTGATTTTGAGAAGGAGTATATTTGCGGATGCTAATATTTTAAAAAATAAATCAATTATTTGCTTTTAACAAACTCTATAACCTTATTTTTAATTGTCTCAAACTCATCGCCATATTTTCCTTGTGCTAAATGTTCTCTTCCCCCACCCTTTGCAACATATCTTATCAATTCAACCATATCCATATTTACATTTTCCCCTCTCTTACACAAAATATTTCCATTATCGTTCAATAAAACCACAATAGCGTTATCTACTGCCAAATTATCAGCAATATTTAGCATCTCTTTTGGATTACCCTCAACCTTCTCAACTAAAACCTTATAATTTCCAACCTCTTCAAACTTATTCATTAACTCGTATTTTTTAAGTTCTCCAATCTTCTTCTGCAATTCCTCAATAATTTTCCTCTGCTCTTTCCACTCATCAAAGAACCTCTTAACTGTTTTTGGTAACATCTCTGGCGGAATTCCCAAGATTTCACTTGATTCTATTAATGTATCTTCCATCTTTTGAATTTCTTCAACTGAATTTATTCCACTTGTGTATTCAATCCTTTCAACACCATCCTGGATCCTTTCAGTTCTCAAAATCTTTATAAATCCAACTTCTGATGTGTTCTCGCAGTGCGTTCCACCACACGCCTCAATATCAACACCTTCAATCTCAACGATTCTCAAAACATTTCCTGGGACAACTCCCCCTTGATAAATCCTAAATCCATACTTCTGCTCTGCCTCATTTCTATTCATGAATGTTGATTTTATTGGAATGCCTTTTAAGACGATTTCATTTGCAATTCTTTCAATTTCCTTTAACTCCTCCCTGCTAATTCTCTCATAGTGGGTAATATCCAACCTTGCCTTATCAACCTCAACATTTGAACCCGCCTGCCAAACGTGTTTACCTAAAACCATTTGACATGATGCGTTGATTATGTGTGTTGCTGTGTGATTTCTCATCAACCTCTCTCTATTTTCCCAGTTAATGACGCCTTTTACAACATCTCCTTCTTTTAAACCACTAACATCTTTAAGTTTGTGATAGACAATGTTGTTTTTCTTTTGAACCTCTACAACCTCCTTGTCATTTATAAATCCAACATCATACTTTTGCCCACCACCTTCTGGATAGAAGAGCGTCTTGTCTAAAATCACATAATTATCAACAATCTTCAATATCTTTGCCTCAAACCCCTTCTGTTTTGGATTTTTGTAGAATAAAAGTTCTGTTTCTGGAACATCCACATCTGGCAATTCTTCTTTTTTGTCCTTTGTTTCTTCTTTCTTCTGTTCATGTCTCTCTGCAACTATTGTGTAGAAGTTGTCTGGGATGTTTATTTTTACCTCTTTCTTTGTTTTTTGCCCAATTTCTTTTGCAATATCTTCAACAACCTCTGGTGGCAATCCATGACTATCATAGAGTTCAATTAAATCATCTAAACCAATCTCATTCTTGGATTTAACCAATCTCTCAACAATTCCTCTCCCTCTGTTGAGTGTTTGTATGTATTTTTTCTCTTCAACCTCAACAATTTCCATAATGTAATCTTCCATCTCTAAGAGTTCTGGATAAAGGTCTTTTAAGTTTTCCAATTGCATTTGGATAATATCTTTTAATGATAAAGTTAATCCTGCCTTTTCCATGTATCTCAACGTTTTCCTTAAAACCAACCTTGCCAAATACCCATCCTTAACATTTGAAGGAACAATTCCATCCCCAAACATAAATGCCAAGCATCTTGTGTGGTCACCTATTGCGTAGATGTTTTCTAATGGACTTATTAATTTATTAAGTTCCTCAACATCCATTCCAATCTTATCAGCAACCCTCTTCCTCAAAATCTTCAAATCACCAACATCCTCAATATCCATTAAGCCTGCAACCTCTGTAATCTTTGCCAATATTCTATCATCAATATCTTCAATTCCAGCATTTTCCTTCAATTTCTCAACTATATCCCCAAATACTGCATCATAAGCAGTTGGTGTTCCCTGTGAAGCCCAAACAAACCTCTCAATTCCATAACCAGTATCGACAATCTTTAATGGAATTTCCTTATAATCATTTCCAACTTTCTCATACTGCATAAAGACAAGTGTGGCTAGTTCAACACCGTGCGTAATAACCTCATAGCATGGTCCAGCATTCCCTCCTCCTTCCCACCAACTTTCTATGAACGTTAATGATTTCTCATCAATACCAAGTTTTTTCATGAAGTTAAAGCATAACTCAACGGTTTTATCTGTCCAGTATTTGAAATCATCTTCTTTGTTAAATGCATGGTGCCCTCCCATTGTAAAGCACGTCATGTGCCTTCCAGTTCTCCCAACATTGTCAATATCGTTCAACCTAATACATGGTTGGGCAATTACCAATGGATTCGCTATTGGCTCAACAATTCCCTTTGTTACCCATGGTTGGAATACAGCGATTGAAGCAATGGTTAAAAGTATGTCGTCTCTCCACCTTCTTGCCGTGACTGGGTATCTTTTTATTGGTGTGTGCCCATTTTCTGCAAAGAAATTTAAAAATTCCTTAACCATCTCATTGTATGTGTATTTTTTCTTTGTTATTGGATTGCCAATGAATGTATAAACATCACATGGACTGTCTCCACATGTTTCCCTATCATCATCCAAAGTCCAGAAGTATTGCCCACATTTCTTACATTTTTTTCTTACAAATCCCAAATCTTCAAAAAGTTTAACCTTATAATCGTGCTTTACCTCCATCATATCACCAAATGAACTTTATAGTCGTCTGCAATTAAATGATATTTAACCTACTTAAATTTAAATCATGTTGTTGGACGTTCCTCAAATTGAAATTTAAGATTAAGATTTATGCTTATTTAAGATTATTTAAATCTTTTGTCTAAAATATTATGAACAATAACAATGCAATGGTCTGCATGCAACTCCAATGGAGACAAAGATACTTTTTCTGCTCCAATATCCTCTAAAAAATCCTCATCCTCTTCTCCAATACCAATATGATCCCCCAAAATAAACACAACATCTTCATTTTCACCAATCTTAACATTTTCAAAATCTTCTCCCGCTTTATGCAAATATAAAATTCTTTTTCCTTCATTCTTTTTCTCTAAAATAATCTCTCTAAATTCTTTCTTAGATACGCAAATTCCTGGTGTGGATTCTATCCATTCGGTTCTTTTATTTTCTGGAGTTTCTTCAAATTTTTTTAGTGCCTTTTTTATAAATATGGCTATATTTCTTTCATCTGGGGAAACTTTTTTTAACTCACCTCCAACAAACTTTATTGCAACTGGTGGATTTGGTTCACCATAAAAAACTGCATAAAAAACAACATCTCTCCTAATATCATGAGATAAGAAAAAAGCACTACTAACACACCTACAAACCAAATCCAACCTTCCGCAACTTCCTGGAAGGTCTTTTAAATTTATATTAGAGGAAGTTATTGTTTTATTTGCCTTGAAAATAAATTCTCTCAACATTTCACCTCAAAATTGTTAGTATCAAATGAACAACTATTCCAATCAATATTGAAATTCCAAAATTTTCCCATTTTTTGTACGATAGGAATACGAATATTAAAGCAATTATATCTATACATAAATTTTCCAATTTTATGGGAAAAGACACTAATGAAGTAACAAAAAGTGCAGATATGATAGCAGAGGATGAATAGGCAAAATACTCATTCACACCTTTTAATTTTTTAAATCTCTTATTAAATATTATTGGCAATAACCTCATTAAATATGTCCCAATTGAGACAACCAATATTGCTAAATAATGTTTCATGTTATCCCAATCTTATTTTTTTATTTTTTAACACTACCAACGGGCTTAAAATGCCCGCAACCAATATGCCAATTGATGGATAACCAAAATAACAAAACACCAATGCAATAACCCCTCCAACCGCTATTGATAAACCTGATTTTTTAAGATTTGGGATTAACAAGATAAAATACAATGCAGTTAATGAAAATAACAAAGAAAGGGTGATAATCTCATTGGATAATAAAATATCTCCCCCAAAAATTCCAATTAGCGTCCCTAAAATCCAAGATAAGTAACTTCCAACCTCTAAACCCAATATGTACTTCTCATCCTTTTCCTTTGATGATATAGAAGATGCAAAAACCTCATCAGTTAAACCATAAGCGGTTATAAACCTTTTTTTTAAATCAAACTTCTGAGAGATGAGATGACTATAAATTATATGCCTCAAGTTTAAAATTAAGGCAACAGATACTGCATCAATAACTGAGTAAGGCAATAGAGAAATTAAAGCAAACTGACTCGCCCCTGCGAAGATTAAGGCAGAGATTAAAAATATTTCAACCTTACTAAATCCTAAAGCCAATGTAGAGATCCCAAAAGTAATGGCAACTGGTAAATAACCAATAGCAATTGGAAGACTCCTAACTAACCCTCTTTTAAACATATTCCCAACCTAAAATAAACTTTTAATTTTCACAATCTCCGTTGGAGAGTAGATTATCACAACAACTGCTGAAACCTCTTTGTTTAATGCCTTATAGATATGGGGAACATCTCCACAAAATTCAATCTCTTCCCCAACCTTCAAATGCTTTGGAGAACTTTTAGAGCCAACAATCATCTCCCCCTTCACAACCAAAACTCTCTCAATAACTCCTTTTTTGTGTGGTTTTGCTTCTCTAACACTATTTGCCTTTAATTTCATTAAATAAACCTCAATTTTTTTATTCTCTGATTGTTCTATCAACTTTACAGTTATCCCTGATTCATCGACTTCATTAAACTCTTTTGGCAGTAATTCTCCAAAAGGAACATTTAATGCATCCCCTATTGCCCATAGTGTTGAGATTGTCGGATTTGCATTTCCAGATTCTATGCTCGATAATGTTGATTTTGAGATTTTGGCAAGTTCTGCAAGTTTAGATAATGATATTCCTTTCTCTTTTCTTAATTTTGATATTCTTTTCCCAATAATTTTTGAGATGTTGTTGTTCATTATATCACACATTTTGTTATATATTGTTCGTTATATAGAACAAAGAGTATATAAAGTTTTTTATAAAGCAAATGATGCACAACAGTAAAGTTTAAATATCTTTTTAAGTATAGGATAAGTACCATTTAATGTTAGATTTAGATGCCTACTTCTGTTGGGTAAGAAGTTATTATTATATTCATTATAATGATCTTACCCAACAGGCCCTTTGGGCTGGGAACCGTCGAAAAAACTTGAGGTGAAAAAATGGCAAGACTTCACTCAGATAGAAGAGGTTCCTCCGGTTCAAAGAGGCCTATGAGGAAAGAAGTTCCTGAATGGGTCACTTTGAAACCAGAGGAAGTTGAAGAATTGGTTGTTAAATTAGCAAAAGAAGGTTATCAATCAGCAATGATTGGAATGATATTGAGAGATAACTATGGGATCCCTGATGTTAAGTTGATTACTGGAAAGAAAATATCAAAAATAATGAAGGAAAATGGTATATATCCAGAAGTTCCAGAAGATTTACTTAATTTAATGAGAAGAGCAGTTAATTTAAGAAACCACTTAGAACAAAACCCAAAAGATTTACACTCAAAGAGAGGATTGCAATTAATTGAATCAAAAATTAGAAGGTTGGTTAAATATTACAAGGAAAAAGGAGTACTACCAATGGATTGGAGATACACACCAGAAAAAGCAAGATTATTGGTCGAATAATCCAACAATTTTTCTTTTTATTTTTTATTTTGTTAGGATATATTAATTTATTTAAATTAATGGTTGAATAACCAAAAAATATATTGGGAAGTAATCAAAAACATATTAAGATTAAAAAGATTATTAATGTATTCTTGCTGACCTCCTCTCCGCCCTAAAGGGCGAAGGTTCTGACACAGAACACCCCACTACCTACCGTCGCCAGTAGGTCACAGGGCAGGGTCAGATCTGCCCTCAATAAACAATAGTTGCTTTTTTTTATATATAATAAAAAGGAAGGTAATGATTACTATGCTTATTTGTCTAAAGTTAAAGAAAAAGGGCCGTATAAACAAACTCTATGGTTTGGTGTTGATTTGGGGGTTTATAATTTGGTTGTCATTGCAGATAATAAGGGAGAGAGTTTAAGGTTTGATGGGGAAATAGTTAAAGGGCATAAGAGAAGATTAAAAAAGAAAGAGTTTAACAAATATACGAAAGTGGGTAATAAAATTAGCAATTACTCAAGATATATTAATCATGTAATTTCTAAGGAGATTGTTAAAAAGGCGAAGCAGTATAATGCTGGGATTGTGTTAGAGAAGTTAAAGGGATTGAAAAAGAGTAAGTTGAATAACTCAACACCAAAAAATATTAGGAGGGTATTACATATATGGAGTTATGCTGATTTAATTGAAAAGATAGAATACAAAGCAAATTTAGAAGGGGTTCCAGTTGTTGAGGTCTCTCCAAGAAATACTTCTAAAACATGTAGTCGGTGTGGTTATGTTAATAGAAGGTTGAAGAATGAGAGGATTTTTATTTGTTCGAAATGTGGTTTAGAGATTGATAGAGATTTAAATGCGGCAATTAATATTGCTAAGAAAGTAGCTTCTAAGCAAGTTTAATTCCTCTTCGCCTTAAAAGGAGAAATTCCTTAGAGACAAATAATGGTGATGATATGAATACCATTGGAGATATGTTTAGAGTAACTACATGGGGAGAAAGTCATGGAAAGGCAGTTGGGGCAGTTGTTGATGGATGTCCTGCAAATCTACCGTTATCTGAAGAGGATATTCAAAAAGAACTCAACAGGAGAAGGCCAGGTTATAGTTTATTCTCAACTCCAAGAAAAGAGGAGGATAAAGTTGAAATCCTCTCCGGAATTTTTGATGGCAAAACCACTGGAACTCCAATATTGGCATTAGTTTACAACAAAAATCAAAGACCCAAAGATTACAGCAAAATAAAAGACACTCCAAGGCCGGGACATGCTGATTTAACATACCATTTAAAATATGGGCATGTCGATTATAGGGGGGGAGGAAGGAGTAGTGGAAGAACAACAATTGGAAACGTCATTGGTGGTGCAATAGGTAAGAAACTTTTGGAATACACCTATAACATCAAAATTATTGGATACACAATAAAGATTGGTAAGATTAAGGGAGATTTTAATTATTATAAAAGTGAAGAATTCTTCAACAACATAGATGATGATTCTTTAAAAAACTTTATTGAAAAAATTGAAAGCAATCCATTAAGATGTCCCTCATCAAATGAGAGGGAAATGGAGGAGTATGTTTTAAATGCAATAGAAAATCAGGAGAGCATTGGCGGAGTTGTTGAGATAGTTGCATTAAACGTGCCTATTGGTGTAGGGAACCCAATATTCAATAAATTAGATGGTGAATTGGCAAAATCTCTGATGAGTATAAATGCAGTTAAAGGTGTTGAGATTGGAAGGGGGTTTGAGAGTGCGGAGATGTTTGGAGGTGAAATGAATGATGAGATTTATTTTGATGATGAGAAAAACATAAGACTAAAAACCAACAACTGCGGGGGTATTTTAGGAGGAATAAGTTGTGGAACTCCAATTGTTGTTAGAATTGCCATAAAACCAACACCATCAATATCAAAAAAGCAACATACTGTTGATTTAAAAACCTTAGAAAATGTAGATATAGAGATTGAAGGTAGGCATGATCCAATAATAGTTCCAAGGGTTATTCCTGTAGCGGAATCTATGGTGGCAATAACTCTTACTGATTTGATGATGAAAGGTGGGTTTATACATCCTTGCAGAATCTAATGAAATTTAAACTTTAGTTCTTTAGCATTTTTAATAGCAAATCAACGGCCTCATTGATTGTTAGGGGTATATCCCCTACATTGTATCCCATATTCCTCAATCTAATAAAAAGTTTAGATACGTCTGGAACATCCAGATTTAATTTATCCAAATCCAAAGAAAACAGTTCTTTTGGAGTTCCTTCAAATATAATTTTTTTATTTAATACATAGCATCTATCTGCTAAAGAGGTAATATTTACATCATGAGTAATTAAAATTACAGTCTTTCCATTTTCTTTAAATGATTTTATCAATTTAATGACTTCAATCCTACTCTTTGGGTCTAAAGCAGAAGTTGGCTCATCCATCAAAATAACTTCAGGTTCCACTGACAAAATACATGATATAGAAACCTTCTTTTTTTCCCCACCACTTAAATTGTATGGGTGCCTATCTTTTAGATGGTAAATCTTCATGTCTTCCAATACCTTATCTGTAACTTCAAGTGCCTTCTCTTTTGAATAGAGGTGGAGTGGGGAAAATGCAACCTCATCCCAAACTGTTGGATTGAATAGCATAACATCAGGATTCTGAAAAACAAAGCCAACTTTTCTCCTAAACTCCATAATTAATTCTTTATTTGTTAATATTTCATCAGTCAGTCGTCTGCCTTCAAAATAAACTTCTCCCTTATCGGGAAATACAAGTCCATCCAAAATCTTTAAGAGTGTTGTTTTTCCAGCCCCATTAGGTCCTAAAATAGCCACTATCTCATTTTTATATACACTTAGATTTACATTATCCAATGCTAAGACACCGTTGGGATATCTATAAGAAACATCAATGAGTTTGTATATCTCTTTCATAATATCCCCCTATCAAACAATAAAAGCACAATAACCAAAGTTATTGACAATATAAGGAATATAATATCCTTCATTTTGATTTTTTCTTTGTAGATGTATTTTACTTCTCCAGTGTAGCCCCTTGACAACATGGCATAATAAGTATCTTCTCCCATCTCGTAGGTTTTTATAAATAATGCTCCAATTGCTTTTCCACCTTCCTTCCAACTTTCTACCATCCCTAACTTACGGATTGTCCTTGATTTTCTTGAATATATCATATCTAAGACAAAATTTAGAAGTAAAAATATGTATCTATAGGCAAGGTTTGTTATTGTAATAATGACGTCAGGAATTCCCAATCTACCAACAGCAGTTGTTACTTTATTCCATTGAGTGGTGATGGGGATGAGGACTGCATAAGATACGCAGGTAGCAACTCTTAAGGTAAATGTTGTTGCATAAATAACCCCCTCATAAGTTATAGATATGTGTGGATTGTTAAATATAGCGAAAATATCATGACCTGGGGTTACAATGTTAAATATCACTGGAATGACTATAATTCCTGCAAAAATAGGGATAAAGATATAAACTCTTTTCAAATAGGTAATTATTGGAATATTTGATAAGTATGCAAATAATATTGCAATTAAATTGAAAATAATTAATGTGGTAATATGCTTAGATAAAACAGACCCTATGAGAAATATCACCAATGTTATAATCTTTACCCTACTCTCAACATTTTGCAAAAATCCGGAAATTTTTGTATATTTTTCAAAAAATATGCTCTCATTTAGATATTTTATTATATGCTCTATAGTTTTATCGAATAATTTATTCATGCTTTCACAACTTACTTTTATATAATATAACCATGGTTAAAAATTTTAAATTTAAATTCTTCTGAAATTTAAACATCATTTACACAAAAAAGTAAAATTAAATAAAGTTATTTATCTTTTACGTAGTTCCTGGATTGACTACCTTGACCAATGCATAGTACGCCCCAATACATAAAGTAACTCCAACTATTGCAGATATGATATAGCCGATTGATGCATGAACTGGATCATCCCATCCTGGAATGTCATAATCTGGGAGGGGAGCATAACTCCAAATATCAGCCAAATGAAGCAATCCACTAACTTGTTGCTCACCTACTTTTTCAGCAATATCTTCTGGTCCCCATTCACCCCAGGCATCACCATAGTTCCAAACTAATAATATACCCAAAGGACAGAGGATTATCATAGCAACAATTACATAGAGAAATTTTTTAACTAAAGGGTCTTGCCAGTTCATACATTCACCCCACTAACCTGTTGTTCTTTTGATGTAAATATGTCAGGTCTTACTTTCCTTACATACCAAACAACTATTGCGGTAACTACTGCTGCTGCAGGTCCTGCAGTTAATAAATGAGCAAACGCCATTGCTGGAACTGAAACGGTGAATGGATATGGACAGTAACCTGGTTCTATAAATGGCTGTAGTCCAAACTCAAAACCTGCAACAATTGCTGCTGCAACGATTCCAATATATGCCCCAATACCGCTTGCAACAACTTCCCCAAACCTGTCTTTCAAAAATTTATAAACATAATAACCAACAAATGGCAAAACAATACCCATATTAAAGCAGTTTGCCCCTATACATGTAATTCCTCCATCTCCAAAGAATATCGCCTGTATAACTAAAACAATAGATACTGCAATGGTTGCTACCCATGGGTTGTCCATCAATATTGCTATTAACGTTCCACCAACCATGTGTGCTGTTGTTCCATCTGGAACTGGAAGGTTGAACATCATAACTAAGAAGGAAAAAGCCGTTAAAACCCCAAGTAAGGGTAACTTTCTGGGATCTAACTTTTTAAGTTCTAATATGCTTTTGTACCATAGTGGTATCATTACTAAATAGAAAAAACCACATGTTATTGGGCCGAGATAGCCATCTGGTATGTGCATAGTTTCACCTTTTGAATTTTGTAATATTTTTTTGAACATATGTGGTATAATATTAATATCACATTTAATGTAATATTATTTAAACTTTTCTATTGTAATGTAATGAAATAGTATTAAAATATTAAAAATTTATAATCAAACTATAACCCATTAAAAAGCAATTAAATTATCCAACCATACTTAACCTACAAAAATACAGTTGTTTGCGTCACAAAAGCCATCTAAAACAAGTTTTTCTAATTTTAAATGTTAATAAATTTAAATATTAATATAATTCAATCTAAGAAATGAGTTAGAAGGTTATGCACTATAACCCATTGAAAACTGAAAAAGATATGTTCGATTAACTATAAAAAATAGATTTAAAACTTTCCTTTATTGTTTTTGTTTCATGGATTTTATGATTTCTATGAATCTGTTTAATACCCTCTCTCTCAAACCCTCAACAAACTTCAAACTTCCAGCACATTCGTGCCCTCCACCATCCAATGACGCCTCAGGAATCTCATCCATAAGTTGTTCAACAATCAGGTTTAAGTTGAAATCGTATTGCTCATGCACCGCATCTGTAGCCCTTACAACTCCAAAATCAGGCCCGTAGGCAAGGGTTATTATTGCTCTATCCTCCCCAAACTCCTGAACTTTGAAGTCATGAGCAAACCCACATGTTTTTCCCGGGGCTGGGAAGGTAAATTTGTGGGCGTATTTTTCCACATCTAATACATTTAGGATAATTCCATTTTCGAGTTCCGTTGTTTTTATTGCTGGGAGAACTGCTTTCATTTGCCTATCTACCATCTTCATTGCTTGCTCATGGAGTATCTCTATCAATCTCTCATGCCTTGCAAATTCCTCATTATTAACTCCCAATATATCATCCACAATTCCCTTTCCATCCATGAACCTTAAGTAGAATGCCTCAAAGTCCATACATAAGGATATTTTTTCTAAGTATTCCCTATCGTAGGAATTTCCTTTTCCATATTTTTTGCTGAGTTCGTTTATCCTTTCAAGGGCAATTTTTATATATTCTTCTACCTCCTCTCCTTTTGCATGGTCTCCAACAACCGCAATTCCTGGGAGGTGTTTAATGCTCTCTGAAACATTTGGATTTATCATCCTTGCTATCTCAGTTGCCAAAACTCCAGCGGTTAAATTACTATCTCCACCAACTAAGTAAGGATTAACATGGGCATCAACGTATTCGTCAACCTCAACCTTTCCATCAATAACTTCTCCTGGGAAGTGGTGGTCTATAACAATAACCTCAATACCATAAGCCTTTGCCTTAGAAATTGCAGGAATATCCTCATCGGTACTTCCATTATCAACCAATATTATTAATGGCAACTTCTGCCCGAATTTTAAATGGTCTTCAATGGAAAACACCAAATCCTTAGTAACATCCTCCAACTCATAAAATGGTGCTTTTGATGGTCTTCTTTTGAAGAAGTGCCATTGGGCATCTTCGTCTATTGCAAACTCCTGTATTATTGGGAGTATTGCCCTCTCTAATGCCAATCCTCCACAATAACCATCTGTATCAGCATGGTGCCTTATTATAATTGGCTTTCCATCCAATATTGCTCTTCTTATTCTTTTTGCAACATCTGCCATCTTTGGTCTTAATTTTTCCAAAACCTCACTTTTTACTAAGAATTCTATATCCCTTGCTGGTTCTGATTTTCTCTCTATCTCTGCCTCAATCTTTTCCTTAACTTCTCTTGCCTCATCTTCCTCCAACTTTCTCAATTTAATCCTTTCAATTTGGAGTTTTCCTTCCCTTATCGATACCCTTCCAATAACATCAATGATATCTCCAACTTTAACCTCAGGATGTGCCCTTAAACCAGCAATCTCTATTGCCGCAACCCATGCAACATCAGTTCCATCTGTAACTGTAAATACCGTTGGTCCTGGAGTTTGGACAATTTGAATAACCTCTCCCTGTATGTGAACAACCTCATCTTTCATCTCTATGATTTTACATGCTATATCTTTAATTGGTGATAATGGGACTTCTTTTTCTAATTTAACTACATTATAATTGGTTATTGGTAAATATCTAAAGTCAATTTCCCTCTTATCTGGTCTAACATCTATTACTTGGACAATAACTTCATCCCCTATATTGAAATCCTCCATTCTTTTGCCAACCATCTCTCTTGGTCTTAAAAGACCTCTTGTTTGTTCATTCAATGAAATAAATATCCCATATCTCTCAATTCTTGATACGGTTCCTTTGTAGAGTTTCCCTTCTTCTATATCACTAAATGTGCAGAGTTCATCAACCTCATATACATTTTTTAAATTCTTTCTTCTTTCCTCCTCTTCCTTCTGACATTTAGGGCATAGTGTTTTATCCTTATCCTGCGGGTATTTTCCAATAATCTTTCCACATTTATCACATTTCACTATCTTCCCACTACCTCCACAAAAATCACACACATCATAAACTGGAACTTTACCAGTTCCCTTACATTCCTTACATGGAACCTCTGCTAAATCCAAATCATACTTTGCTCTTTTTGATACATTTTTTAGGTGTGCCTTTGGATTAAACTCCTCAACATACCCAGTTCCACCACATACAGGACATGGTTTGTATTTTACTATTTTCTTTCCTGTTCCATTACAAATTTTACATTTATCTATCATAATCATCCCCATAATCTTAATTTTTATTAAAAATTAAATTAAATGTTTGAAAATAAAAATTTGAATAAACCTACAAAAACGAATTTAACTAAATATAGTTGAGAAGAGATGCAACTTATATATTTTACAGTTAATGGTTTTAATACTTTTCTGCAAAATTATGCTGTTTGCGTTTTTGTGTTATATTTCCTCAATCCCTATGCAGTAGTCATAGAAATAATCTCTAACAATCCATAACGCATTTTTGTATTTTTTTGAGAGTTCTAAGGTATTTTTTATTGTTTTTTTATTCCCCCTCTCAAATATCTCCACAACAATAAGTTCTATAATTTCAACAACATCCCTATCATCATAATCAAAATGCTCAAAACTTGCAACCTCCTTTAGCATTTCCAACAATTCATCATCACTTGCATTTTTAATAAATTGGTTTCTTAAGAAGGATTTGAATGTGTAGAGGTTTTTTCTCTCAACAGGAATAAGTTTTAAGATTGCCTTGCCTTTTTCCACCAAACTATCTTCTTCTCCAATTAAATCACCCCAGAGATTGTGCTTTAAAATTATGTCTTTTAAAATTTCTAAAATTTCTTCCTTTGGTTTTTTTCTGAGGGATTCAAACAACTCGTCTCCATCAATATAGTTGTTGTTTTTATATGCCTCAATTAAAGCATAGGCGTGTTTGCAGTTGTATTTATATGGGCATGAACAGGAGCCAAAATAGTTGCTTAAATCAACCTTAACATCATAGATATCTCCACCAACAACCTTTCCATAAAGAAAATCCCCAAATTTCACGCAGAACTTAACGAGCCCATTTTTGTAATATTCCTTTCCCCTTTCAACAATTTTATTATCGTAATGCATGTTATCCCAAAAATAAAGATTTTTTAATCATAAACAAAATCCAAAATTCCACCAATTACTGGAACTATAGTCGTTTGCGGAATTCTTTGCACTTATTTAGACATAATGAAATTTTGAAAGGAGATAAAATTATGGCTAAAATTTAAAATAAAGAATAATACTTCCTTTACTGACAGTGTGATTACGAGAATCCTTTCTTTATTAGCTCTTTACTGCACTCTTTAATCACTTCATAGAATGATAATCCATATTTGTGGCTTAAATATTCTATACAGTT
>NZ_AGJL01000007.1 GCF_000243455.1 Methanotorris formicicus Mc-S-70
AAGATTCATCTCGAAATTATCCGTCTTAGACATAAACGAGATTGTAAATCGATGTATATGTGAATTCTACAAGCTAAGTTCGAATTTAAGTTATTCAGATAAATTTATAAACAATATTCTCAAAAATACAGGTTTAAAATCGTTTTCCAAAATGTTTTGAAATTCAACTATAAATTGAAGTTAAGTCTATTTAAAACTGTCGAAGTGTGTTAATACATTATGGAAATTATTATTACCATAATAGCATAAAATTTTAATTTTTGACATATTTAAGAAATTAAATGCCTATATTTACATTTTTAAAGAGATATTTCTTTATATAATGGCCTTTAAAAAAGTTAATAGATTATTTTTATTTTTGGAGGTGGACAGTGTGTCAAATACTATAGAAATTGCCCCTACAACAAGACATGAAGGACATGCCAAGTTGGTTTTAGAAGTAGATGATGAAGGAGTTGTAACAAAAGCATACTATCCAAATACCACCCCTGTTAGGGGATTCGAGACGATGTTAAAAGGAAGACCTGCGGATTTTGCACCACTCGCTGTTATGAGAATTTGTGGGATATGTCAAACAACGCATGGAATTGCTTCATGTGAAGCAATCGAGGATGCTATTGGATGTGAAATTCCCGAAGATGGTAAATTATTGAGAGAATTGGTTGGGTTAGGAAATAGAATGCATTCCCACCCATTGCACCACTTACTTATAGCAGATGATTTTGTAAAACCAGAAGAGCAGGATTTAAGGATAGAGGCAATAAAACTCATCCAAAAAATGAGAAAAGTTGGACAGTTAATTGTGGACATTGTTGGAGGGGAAGGAATCCATCCGCCAAACATTGTTATTGGTGGAATGAGAACAAACATCACAGAAAGAGCAAAATCAAAGATATACTATGCATGCAGGGAATATGAGAAAGACGCCTACAAAATGTACGAACTCTTAGAGATGCTCATTGAAAGGTACTTGGAAGAAGTAGGAATTTCTGATTTAGGGGCGCATGATTACCCATACATTGCAACACACACAACATTTGGGGACAGATACGCTATAAATTGGGATGATGTAACTGAAATCCCAGCACAGAGATACTATGAAAACCCAGAAATTGCCCAAACTGCAACAAACCAAATTCCTCTCTACTGCGGAGTTCCAGTAGAAGGAGGTCCAAGGGCAAGGATGGTTAAATTTGGAAACTTTAAGGCCGGAGGAAGTGCATTGGATATAAACCTTGCAAGGGCACAAGAAAACTTCGGAGCAGTTTATAGAGTATTTGAAATCCTTGATGAACTAAATCTCAATGGAAAAACAAGAGTAGAACTAGAATACAAGGATGGATTTGGAATTGGTGTTCACGAGGCACCAAGAGCAACAAATGTTCACATGGCAGAAGTTGGAAAGGATGGAAGAATAAAATCCTATAAGATTATTGCAGCATCAACATGGAACATGCCAATAGTTGAAAAGGCTATCGAAGGCTACCCACACCAATATGCGGAAGTTATCATGAGAGCGTATGACATATGAGCATCATGTGCAACACACGTTATAGTTAAAGATGACGAAACAAAAGAGGTCATCGAAGTAAGAAAAATCTAAATCATCACACCCCAAAGGATGAACTCGAGGGGGAACCCGAAAGGGACCCTGAGAGGGACAACCCGCGCATGGGTTGTATGGGGTGTTATTGATTAAAATTGATAATTCAATATTGCTTCTTATCCTTCTATGGTGAAATGATGAAAACACTCTTAGAAGAAAATATTGATGAAGATTTGCTTGACTTTACACCATCTTACCTAAAAAAAGAAATTATGGTTTTGGCATGTGGAAACATACTATTTGCGGATGATGGATTTAGTGTTCATGTAATTGAAAAACTAAATAACATCCTCACAGAAGAAGAAAAAAAGAACATTGCTTTAGTAGATGCAGGTGCTGGGGCTCCACAGCAAGTTCTAACACTCATAGATGAAAATTCAAAAACCAAAAAAATTATCGTTGTGGATGTTATTGATTTCGGATTAAAACCAGGAGAAATTAAGATATTGAAAAAAGATGACTTACCAAACCTAAAACATAACAGGATTGATATCCACGACTTCCCTTTATCAACAATACTAAGGCAAGTTAGTGAGTCCTTTAGGATAGAGGTTATGGTTGTTGGTTGTCAGGCAAAATACATATCTGAGCCAGATGTAGTTATTGGTTTAAGTAAAGAGGTTGAAGATGCTGTTGATAAGGCAGTTGAGATTATTCTAAAGGAATTAAAAAACCAACAATTAACGGGGGAGAAATTATGGTAAAAGTAGCCCACGTTCAATTGAGTAGTTGCTGTGGGTGTTTAGTTTCCTTAGCAGATACGTATGAGAAACTTTTGGACGTATTGAATAGCATTGAGTTAGTATATTGCCAAACTTTAGCAGATGCAAGAGATATTCCAGATAATGTAGATATTATATTGGTTGAAGGTAGTGTTTGTTTAGATGACCATCATGCATTGGAGTTGGCAGAGGAGGTTAGAAAAAAGGCAAAGATTTTAGTTGCCTTAGGAGCATGTGCTGCAACTGGTGGAGTTACAAGATTCTGCAGAGGAAACCAAATGTCAAAACCAGTTCATAGTTCATTCTCTCCACTAACAGAAGTTGTAAAATGTGATTTGGCAATTCCAGGATGTCCTCCTTCTCCAGAGGTAATTGTCAACGTAATAACAGCAGCATTAAATGGAGATATGGATTATTTGCAACCATTTGCAGAACTTGCTGAAAATGGAGAGGCATGTGGATGTGATTTGTTGTATAAAGTTGTTAATAAATCCCTCTGTATGGGCTGTGGGACTTGTGCGGCAGCGTGTCCTACAAGGGCAATAGAGATGCTCGATGGAAGACCAAATGTGTTGAAAGAACTCTGCATTAAGTGTGGGGCTTGTTCAGTCCAATGCCCAAGAATTAGATTCCCAAATTTAATTGAGGATATTGAATAGAGAGGTGGTATTTGTGGATGCCTTTGGAAAGTATAAAACTGTTGTCTCTGCAAGGGCGACTGATAAGAGAATATTAAAAAAGTCCCAAGATGGTGGGATTGTTTCAGCAGCATTTATTTATGGCTTAGAAAATAATTTGTTGGATGGAGTTGTTGTTGCAGATAAAGAAGATGGATTCAAAGCAATTCCAAAAGTTGCTACCACTCCAGAAGAGATTTTAGAAGCAGGGGGAACCAAATATACAGTTTGCCCAAACATTAGTGTTTTAAAAAGTGCAGTTAGAGAATATGCGTTAGAAAAAGTTGGTGTAGTTGGAACCCCATGCCAAATAAGAGCAGTTAGGAAGTTAATGAAGTATCCTGTAGGATTTAGACATACAGATAGCAAAATCGCTTTATTAATTGGCATCTTCTGTATGGAGAACTTCCCATACAATGGATTAAAGTTAATTGTTGAAGAACACTGCAATGTAAAGATAGAAGATGTTGTTAAGATGGATATCGGAAAGGGTAAGTTTTGGGTCTACACTAAGTGGGGAGAAACTAAGGCAATCAAATTGAAAGAAACTCATCCTTATGAACAAATAGCATGCCACGTTTGCACCGACTATACAGCAGAGTTAGCAGATATATCAACTGGTTCAGTTGGAAGCCCAGATGGATGGAGCACTGTCTTTATAAGGACTGCAAGAGGAGAAGAGTTCTTCAACAAAATGGTTGAAGATGGTTATTTAGAAGTTAAACCAATAGAAGAAGTTAAACCAGGTTTAGGATTAGTTGAGAAGTTGGCTTTAACTAAGAAAGAGAAAAATGCAAAAGAAATTGAACATAGAAAAGAAATTGGTTTGCCTGTACCTTATTAAGAGGCACTGCCGAGTGTAGCGAGGCAGTGCATCCTTTTTGATGAATTTTTTTTAAAAGTTTCAAATTGGATTACCAGTTCCTTATTAAATATTTATTCTTTTTTCTCAATATAATCTAAATAATAGTTAATCAACTCCTCCCCACTTAAATAAACTAAATTATGTTTTTCAGCATACTTTTTTGTCTCATTTTTACTCATTGCATTTCCATCATCACCCATCATTTCACAGATTGTTGTTATTGGAGTTAAGTTTGCCATCTCTGCCAACGCCACAGTCATTTCTGTATGACCTTTTCTTTTTTTCACAAGACCCTCTGCAGCCCTCAGCAAAGTAACATGTCCAGGACTTCTAAATTCCTTACCAAAGTCCTCAAATCTCTTTTCCTTACAAAGTTTTGCAAGGGATTTAATTGTTAATGCCCTATCATTATCTGTTATCCCAGTGAAGGTTTTTCTGTGGTTTACTGTTATGGAAAATGATGATTTCTCATCATAAGGAATGTCGTTTGGATAGAGTTCTTTTAAAACTTTAAATTTTTGGGATGCAAAATCCAAAATATCCACCATAAATGGAATTCCCAATTTCTCACAAAACTCTGGATGAATTGCAGTGCAGATTAATCCTCCTCCATCTTTTCTCATTATCCTTATATGGTTTGGAGTTATCTTTTCAGAAGCAACTACCATATCAGTTTCTCCCTCTCTATCATCTGCATCATATACTAAAACAATTTCTCCATTTTTGAGTGCCTGCATTGCTTTTTCTACAATATCCATATTCTCGCCTTATTTAATCTTTATTTTAATCAAATCTCCATCATTTAATGATAATAAATCTCTCAACTTAACTGGAGAGATTATCTCTACTATATTGTTTGAGTGATATGTTTTTTTCGGAACTATTATCGCACCTTCAACCTCAAAGTCATGCTTAAATGTTGATATTTTTACTGGAATTATTTTAACACCAAAGTATTTTTTGTCATTATAGATAAAGTCATCTGTTTCAATTGGGTTTAATTTGTTAATATCCAATATTTCATCTAATTTAACATTTAATGTTCCAGGATAAGGGGTAAATTCCAAAATCTTCTTAAATCTTCTTTTGTATGGTGGAAGAGATACATAGTATTTCCCTTCTCCTCTCCCAGAGATCACCCTTCCAATAATCTCCATCAATATCACCAATTAATATCCTTTAAATTAAAGTTACCAAAAACAAAAAATTAAATAGTTCTGAATATGGAAATTAAATCAGATAGATAAGATTATGATTGTTTGCGTTAAATATTGGAAAAATGAAATAGGTTTAAGAAAATACACCTCTATTTTAAAATTTAAGACAAATACAATATTTAAGAATTTCGAAGCATATAAATAAATTTAGTAAAATTCGCAAACAACTATAATTATCCCTTAACAACACCCATGGGCTTCATCCTACTAACTTTCAATGAAATTCCTGATTTATGGCAAACATCTGCAACTAAATCAATGCTTTTATATGCTTCTGGGCATTCCTCTGCAATAACTGCCCTGGAATCTGCCATAACAATGATTCCCTCTTTTTCAAGTTTTTCCTTAATCTCTTTACCCTTCCACAACTTTAAAGCCTTTGCCCTACTCAATGTTCTCCCTGCTCCGTGTGCCGTTGAACCAAATGTCTCTTCCATGGCCTTTTCAGTCCCATGCATTAGATATGATGCAGTCCCCATGTCCCCCGGAATGATGACTGGTTGTCCAACTCTTCTGTATTCTTTTGGAATTAATTCACTTCCAGGACCAAATGCCCTCGTTGCTCCCTTCCTATGAACAACAACCTTCTTTTTCTTCCCATCTATTACATGCTCTTCCATCTTTGCTATGTTGTGGGCAACATCATATATAATATTCATCTCCAAATCCTCTGCAGATGTTTTAAATACCTTTTCAAAACTCTCTCTTACCCAATGGGTAATCATCTGCCTATTTGTCCATGCATAGTTTGCTCCACAAGACATTGCTTTATAATATTCAATACCTTCCTCCGATTCTATTGGAGCACATGCCAACTGCCTATCTGGAAGTTTTATGCCGTATTTCTTCGCTGCTTTTTCCATAACTCTTATGTAATCAGCACAGATTTGATGTCCCAAACCCCTTGAACCAGTATTGCTAACTACAAAGTTATCTGCTATAAAGTTGTGGTTTTTGTCATCTATTGTTAAATCATAAACAATCTCAACATCTTCTTTTAACTTTTCAACTGAAACAACCGCATCCCATATTGTTAAGTCCCCTTCAGAATATCTTGATATGTATGAATCATAAGTTTCAGTTTTTATTTTTCTGTATTTATGGGCAGTTGTTAGTAATTTTTCTACATCTTTACCTGTTTTTATTGACTCCAATTCTACAATTTTTTTCTTGTATAAATAATACTGAAGTGATTTTATTAGCATTGATTGTCTTTTTTTATTGTATTCATATCCAATTTTACTTGCAAATTTGATGATATTCTCCAAATTACTACTCAATGTTAAAATTATTTTATAACTTGTCTTTCCATCTTTCCTTTTAACATAAGGTTTTACAATGATTTTTCCTTTAACTCCAAACTCTTCCAATATCTCTTTGATTTCTTCCATAAATGAAATGCCATTATTTAGTAAATCTTCAACTTTATTCAATGGTATCTTTAGATTTTCTAATCTATATGCCTCGTTCTTTCTTTGTTTTATAATATTCATTTCTGCTCCAAAATATCCTGCTAAGAACAACCTTTTTATCCATTTTGGCGATTCTTTTATCCATTTTGGAACATTAAATGGAACATCAGTTTTTTTACCGTAAGGAACTCCTAATGATTTTAACAGTATAGCAAATGATGGAGTTGAAACAACCAGTTGATAACCTTCTCCTTCAAATTCATGCCTTTTTATTTCCTTGTTGGACATTATATGGTTTATTTCTGACTTATGTCTCATTACTTTAACTATTGTTGAAGAAAACCCTAACTCATCTAAATCAGATTTTATTCTTTTTAATACTTCCAAATCATCAATAAATTTAACTGTTGGTCTTTTTCCTCCAACCCATGCATCACCAAAAGCATATCCAACTAATCTTGCAATAATTCCAATATCTTTGTGGTTTAACTTTAATGGCAACAATCCCTTTTTCTTTAGATTTTTAACTATTCTTTCAGTTCCTCCTGCATTAATTATATCCTCCTCACTAACAATTACTTTATCCTCTGGATCTTCATACTCAACTCCTTCAAAAGGATAAATCAAAACTAAATCATCAGGTTTTAAATCCTTTGCCTGTTTCCATCCTGATGGCGTCCATATTGGGTGGTCTTCTGTGCAAACTATTTCCTTTCCTGTGAAGGTTTTTATTTTATAGATGTTTTTATTGTTTTTAAATTTCCAAAACTTTTTAATTTTTGCAGGGATTGGAGTTTTATTCTCTTTATCATAAGTTATAACTTTAATTTTATCATAACAGTTTTCTAAATCTTTAATTTTTATGCAATATCCGTATTCTGTTAAGATTTTTGAACTTTCAGGCAAACAATGAACCATAACAACAACTTGATTTTCCTCAACTCCAAATATCTCTCCCGTTTCTTCATCAAATACCTTATCCACATACTGAATCTCCAAGAAATGGTTTCCACTACCTAATGAGCCAAGTTGTGGCAAACCTCTTTTCTTCGCACTATCTGAAACAAGGGAAGCATCAGCATCTTTCATATACCCATGTTCTTCAATGAATTTTATATCCTCCTCCCAACCATATCCTTCATTTATTGCCCATTTTGCCCCTTCTTCTAAAACATCATCAATCTCGTTCTTGGTAATTCTTATCTTTCCTTTACTACCCAATCCAGATGGGACATTTTTAAATATCTCGCTTACAAGTTCTTTTATTTTTGGCTTAACTTCTTCTTTTGTTAAATTTGTTCTTATTAATCTAACTCCACAGTTGTGAACAACTATGCTATTTGCTATAAAGTTGTGTTCTTTACTTACAATTCCAACATCACATAATTTTGAATCATAAGGAATTTCTTTAATTTCCTTTATCTTATCTATTACAAACCCTCCTCTAACTCCATATTTTTTAATGAATTCTTCAAACTTTGGGAATTTTGTTGAAACTCTTACATCATCTCCATCTAACTTTCCATATATTGTTCTTTCAATTAACCTCCTGTTTATAAACTCATTTCTAAATTCATCCATTTTTAAAATTTCTGAAATAGATAATCCCTTTTCATATAGTTCTTTTGCCTTTTCAATACATTTCTTTCTTATCTCTTTTATAGCATCTTTTCTCTTTAAGTATTCATAAGCCAACAATCCAATAACTTTTTTCTCCTTTGAATATTCATAGTTTATTTTTCCTAAGAAGTTCTTTATGCTCTCCTCTCTAACAATTGCCAATCTGTATGAAACTTTTCCTTCTAAAGATTTTATCTCATAAATCATACTTTCAATTTCAAACTCTTTCAATAATAGTTTAATTTCGTTTAAAAATTCTAAGATATTTTCTTTTAACTCTACACTCTTTGACATTGTTAAGTTTATTGGCAACGGTGTGTAGTTTTTAAACACCACCCTACTTCTATCTGCCCCAAACAATCCTGCTAAGAAATTCCTCTTTACCCATTTTGGTGCTTTCTTTATCCACTCTGGAATTTTGTATATTTGCTCTGTCTTTTTACCAATTGGCATTCCTAATTTGTGCATAAACAATGCAAATGCCTTTGAAGTTATTTTTATAGGGTTGTCTTCACATAAACTTGTATATTCATCTCCATAAGCGTTTCTTATCTCAACTTCCCTCTTTCTTGAATATATCTTTGAAGCTTTTATTCCCAACTTTTCTAAATCCTCTTTAATTTTAGTTAATACCTCTTTCTTTCCATAGAATGCTACATACAACCTCTCTCTATCTCCATTCCCTTTAACTATACTTCCATCTCCATAAGCAAAACCTAACAACCTTGCAATAATTCCAATATTTTTGTTGTTCATTTTAAATGGCAATAAGCCCCTATCTTTTAAATATTTGATGATTTGTTTATCATACTCTGCAAAATCATCCTCATCCAATATAATCTCATCTGATGGTTCTTCATACTCAACTCCTTCATAAGGATATACAATTACATCATCCCCTTCTTTTAGCATACTCATTGGAACGTAGCCATTTAATGTCAAAACTGGATGGTCTTTACTACCTTCTAAAATTCTTCCAGATTCTGTTTTTATCCTTATTATTTTTTCTTTTGCATCCCTTTCAGAGACAAATAATATGTTTGAACTCTTTTCTCCTTCCTCTGTGTTATAAATCTTAACATACAAATCCAATTTTTCTTTTAGTTTTTCCAATTTTATGAAATATCCGTCTTCTGTTAATATATTTGCATCTGGAGTAAGGCAATTTATATCAAAACCAACTCCTCCAGGACTTATTACCCCTCCTTTTACATCAAAAGCAGCGACTCCCCCAATACAGTTTGAAACTAAAAAGTTATCTGCTATAAAGTTATGGTCTTTATGGTTTATGGTGAAGTCATAAACCTCATCTACATCAACTTCTTCTATACATTCAATCTCATCCCAAATTAGCCCATCTCCAACTTTTCTTTCTTTAATAAATTCTTCATAACTTGGGAAGTTTGAAGGAACTCTAATTTCATCAATCTCTTTTCCATTCTTTAACTTATTCCAAATATCTTTAACAAATCTCTCATCCCCTTTATTTACATTTAGCAATCTTATAATCTCTGATGGCTTTTTACCTTCTTCAAACAACTCTTTTATCTTTTCAGCAAGTATCTTTCTTCTATTTATCCCCCTCTCCCTATACTTTAAAAATGCCACTGCATAGCATCCGAGTTCTTGCCTCTCTTTGTTGTATTCATAACCAATCTTTGTCCATAAGTTTATTAAATTCTTAGATGTGCCAATTATTGTTAAAACATATCTAACTGTCTCAATTCCATCATTTCTTTTGTGGGTTGAATTTCTTTTTGTAATTGTTGCCTCTACACCAAATTCATTTAATAATTTAGCAATATTTTCCAAGAATTTTAACGCATCTTCTTTAATTTTTATATCTTTAGCCATCTCCAGTGTTGGGAATGTGAATAATGCCTTTCTATCCTTTCTTGGGTATGGTTTTCTTAACTCAGATCCAAAGAACGACGCTAAAAACAACCTCTTTTGCCATAATTTGCAGTTAAATATCCACTCTGGAAAGTTATATTTCTTCAATGTCTTGTTTCCAATTGGAACTCCTAATGCACATAACAAAACAACTAAACTTGATGCATTTACATAGAATCTATAACATCCCTTTTTATCATTATAGACTCTTGATGGAGTGTAGCCAATCTTTTTAATATCTTCCCTAATCTTTTCTAAATCATCCAGGTGTTTTGATGAGAAGTGTATGATTCCATCTTTTTTCTTCCCTATAAAGTTCATAGAGGCATCTCCAAAGACAAAGCCAATAATTTTTAACAAGTAAGGCAGTTTTTTATGATTGTAAGTCAATGGAATTAATCCCCTATCTTTTAGTTTTCTTAAGATAATTTCCATTCTCTTTTTGCTTAGATTTAGCCTTTCCATGCATTTGATTATATCCTTTTCGTTGATAATAACGTCATCTAATGGTTCCTCATACACAACCCCTTCAAATGGGTAGATTGCTACTCTATCTCCTACTCTTAACTTTTTAAGTTTAACCATACCATTTGGTGTATAGAATGGATGGTCTTCTGTTGCTATTGTCTCATATCCAAGTTTTGTTCTTACCTTATAGATTTTACAGTATGGCTTCAATTTAAAGAACTTTTTAACTTCACTTGGTTCTATTTTTTTGTCTTCTGTGTTAAATACCTCAACCCTCTCATCTTTTAAGTTTTCATAATCTTTTATTCTATAGTAGAATCCATTTTCAGTTAAAACCTTCGCATCTGGGTGAAGGCAGAAACCATATCCATAATGACAATCTGGCATAGCCAAAGAATACTTCTGAATTCCAGGGAGGCATGCAACGTTTGCTATTTGCTCAAGAACATCATCCTCCAAACCCTCAAGTAGAATCTCACTTAAAAATATTCTACCTGGCACTCTCATGCATTCTTTGTAATCCTTTGGCAATTCATATACCGCATCAGACACCTTTTTTAAATACTCCTTCATAATCTCACCATAAAACGAGTAATGATGATCAGTTCAATTAATATTCCAAAAATTATTGATAATTCTTTGCAAAATGGATTATATGGTAGTTGGGTTATATAAGTTTATTGTGACTTGGGATAATGTTTAATTTAACAATCTAAAGTCCATGAAATATCCAAAATTAGGGTTGATGAAATTAAAGTTCATTCAACTTTGAAATTTATTCCATGTTAAATATGAATCTTGCTGTATTTCCACATACATAGATATATAAAATTCCAAACAATATATAAATCATGCTATATTTTGGTGGTGAGATTATCATGAATAATGTTATTGACAAATAAACTTATGAAATGAACGAATTTCCCAAAGTTTGTAGAATTTCTGAGAGAAATTAGAACATTAGCAAAAAACTAAATATCAATATATTATTGTTGAATATATTTAACAAAATATTAAATACTTCGAATAGTTAATAAAACTACAGTAAAATTTAAATAGAATGGGTATACAAATTTTTTATAAAATAAATAATGTAATTTCTTAAGTTAATAACTATGATTGAAGTAATAACAAAAGTATGAATAATCTAACTGTATGGGGGATACTATGAAAACATTACCCATGATCTTATCCATATTGCTCGTTCTTGGAGTACTACCCTTAAGTTTTGCCTCAGATGAAAATGTGGCAATTGTTGTGTCAACTCCAGCAGATGCCATTGTTGCAGCACCTTATGCTAAAGCAATGGGATACTTACTTGTGTATACACCAACAGATGAGTTATCAGATAATGCGAAAAGAGAACTTGAAAGAAATAACATAAATAAAGTAATAATTGTTGGGGGACCTGTTGCAGTTAGTAACAATGTAGAAAATGAATTAAAATCTGATTTAAAATTAAAAATTGAAAGGATCTGGGGGGAGACAAGAGTAGAAACTTCTCAGAAAGTCTTTGAGACCTTAATTAAAGAGAAACCAGAAATAACAAAAAACATAGTAATTACAGAGGGATTCAACGAAAATGTATCTCCAGTAGCAGTAAGTTTTAATGCTCCTATTCTATACTATGCACCTGGTAAAGAGAACAAAACCATTGAAACATTGAAGTTGGTTAAAGATGCTGAAAATGTCATTATCATTGGAACCACAGTACCTCCAAAAGTTAAAGATATTGCATCAAGTATTGCAAAGAAAACCATTATAGCAACAGGTAAGGATGATACGGTTATAAAAACTGCCTTATCCTATGTCGCTAAAATAAATCCAAATGTTAAAAATGAAGAAGTAGCAGTTGTTTATTCTGAAATAGATAAAGATCCAATATTAGATGCAATTATGAACTTTGTTGAGGGAAGAGTTAATGCAATTGTGCCCCTTCCTGAAAAAAGTAGAGATACTATAGAAAAAATAATTGGTAAAATAGCAACATTTACCTCTAAAATATCAATCGCATGCGATGTTCCTAGTGTAAGTGATATTATATCAAGTATCGCCTCTAAAACAGATATAACAACAGTATCAACTGTAACACCAACATTTGCAAAATCAGTAACTACAAAATATAGACCACCAGTAGTAGTGGATAATAAACCAACAATAAACAAATTCGATATTTCAACCGATGGTTTGAAGACAGCATTCACTATAAATGTAAGTGATGATAACGGATTGAAAAAAATCGTATTAACATATGGTGATGGAACTAAATTTGAAAAAGAAATTTCAGGAACTTCATATAGTTTGAATATATCAAGAAATTACCTAATGCAAGGAGTATATACTGCAACTTTAACCGTATATGACAATAAAGATCAAGCAAATACAGCATCTAAATCTGTAAATTTAAGATACTTTGATATAACTCCAGAACATATATCAAAAACAATCCTTAGTGGAAATATAAATGAATCCATTCCAATAACAATTAAAAACTACCAAAATAAAACTATATCAATAAATGCTATATCTCCAACTGGCCTTAACGTATCAATAAATAATAATTCAATAAATACCACTGGTAGTGTAATATGCAGGATTATAAATACGTCAGCACTAACATCTGGAAAAGCATACCAAGCAAAAGTTGTATTTGCCTTAGATAAACATCCAGAAATAAATAAAACATTTGTACTAGACATTATAATTCCAAAAATAGAAAACAAAACCACAACATCAGGTAAAACTGTCTCATTACAGATTGTAAATACAACCGTTGCAGAAAATACAAGCATTGAAATAAACGATAACACTACAAATGCATTTATTGTAAATACAACAGTGGGCGACAAATCAATAGATATTATAATTCCAACAACGAACACTTCAGACACATCAACAATAGAAAATACAACCATTCATTTAGAAAATATTAAAGAGGTATTAGAAAGAGCTGAAAAAGTTAAAAACACATCAACATTAACAGAGGAAACTATAAGGCCAGTAGTTATTGCAAGTAAGGATGTAAATAACGTATCAGTGGATGTTAAAAACGTCACCATTGATGAAACTAAAAACGAGGCTACAATAAACACAGAAATAAGCTTTAATAAATCTACAAACGATACGTATGTTGTTGTGGCAATACCAGTCGGTAATAACTCAGTAAGTAAGGTATATAAAGAAGGTTTAGGTACCATTCCAGAATATGATGGAACAGGAACCCAAATAAATTACTTCAGATACGATGCAACTAATGGTATCTTGACATTATTCCTAAAAGATGACCCATTGGTAAGTATTACATTAAGTGTAAAGGTAGTAAATCAGCCACCTGTAATATCATACACATACATTGAAGATGGACTGAATGTGTTAATAAATGCCTCAGAATCTTACGACCCAGAAGGTAAAACTTTAACATTCAAATGGTTAGCACCAGGAAACCAGAGTGTTTCATACCTCGAGGATGGAAAAACAATAAACATAACCTACCCAAAAAGTGGAACTTATGATATCACATTGATTGTATCAGATGGGGTTTATGAAGTTTCATCAGTAATTACAGTTTCAGTAACACAGCCAGTTGCAGAAAAACCAGCAATAAAAGTCATAGCAAATGGAAAAACTATTGAATTTGCAGGGCAATCAGACAATACATTAACAATTTCAACACCGCACACAATTAAATTCCCAACAATAGACGCAACAGTAAATGTGGTAGATAAAGAAGATACTGAAAAAGGTGTAAGGATTTACTTCAAAGATAACGAAAGTGTTGAATCAATAATCAAAGCAATGAATGTCTTCAACAAAATTGCCTATGATGAAGAAGGGGTTAATATAACTTACTACAACCCAGAAATGAAAGGAAAAAACGTCTCATTAATAATAATACCAGATAGAAATGAGTTCAGAAATGCAATGAATAAATTATTAAATGGAGATGCAACGAAATTCTTTGAGTTATTGAACAATAGCTATGGAACAACAACTGTCGATAGTAATGGATATGCAAAATTCACAATAACAGCAAATTCATCACACAAGGATGATATTGTCTTAATCCTTGATAATGAAAGTTATATAGATAATACCTATGCAAAAATCCTTGCAGTTGGTGGATTTGAAGTAATGAAATACAATATGACATTGACATTCAATGGAACAGACGTGTTTAATACAACAACATACATTATATCATTAAACGACACACCATCAAATCCAGTAAGATATGGATTAGCAATGATAAATAAAAATGTAGGAATAACATTAGATGTAATTGGAACAAATCCAAACAATAACTTATTCAATGTCTCAGTAGTTGGGAATAATGGAAGCGAAATCGTTGTAGAAAACAATGATTTCATAACATTAAGTGCATCAAAAATAAATGATATAATAGGAACAATATTTACACCAGATACTGCGTCAGCAACATACAGTTCAATTATAACCAACAGCACAGTTTCATTAGACCTCAATAATGTATCAGACGCTTATGTGATAGGAATAGCCTATGATACAGTAGATAAAAAGATTGTTGCAGTAGAACAGCAATAAAACATACATTTTTTTCTTTTTTTATTATATTTTAGAAAGATATTTTTTTAAAAAAATTTAAAATAAAAAATTATAAATATATTTAGATTTTTATAATATGATAAATTCACACTTAATAAGGGGTGGTTTGTATTAAAAAAACATTATTTATGATTATTATTTTTGGATTTTTGATTTCTCCAATTTATGCAGTTTCAGATATTCAAATATCTCCTTCAAACCCAAAAGTTGGAGATACTGTAGTATTGACTGGAACTGCAAATCCAAACGAAGCTATAAATTGTCAGGCATGGTTTGAAGTAAATCCAATAATATCCCCACCATACTATGGATATCTTATGAATAGTGTTGAGATACCGAGCTCACCAAATAATTTTAAGGTTGTTGCTGAAAATGTAAATAAAGTATATGTGAGCGTAAAAATGGGTATATGGATTACAAAAAGTGCAACTGCAAATAGTGATGGTGTGGCAATAGTTTCCCAGTCAAATGTTCCTGTGGGAACTTACGATATAAAAATAGGGGGAACCATAAAAGACCCATCAAAACCTGTAAAACTAAAAATTATTGCTTCAACTACAATAAAGGCAGATGAAAATGGAAACTTCAAATATTCTTATAAAGCAAACAACATTCCAGAAGGAACTGTTGTTCATTTAAACATTGGAGGAGTTAGCAAAGATGTTCTAATTGAAGGGGACATACCAACACCTCCCGCAGAAGAAAATACACCAATAATTGAAGATAAAAACACAATGACTAATCAAACCGTTAATTTGGATAAAGAGCCACCAAAAATAACAATATTATCCCCATCAAAAAGAGACTATAATATATCAAAGGTATATTTTGATGTAATTGTTGAAGATGAATCTGGTTATATGGTAAAATTTTATTTGAATGGTAATAACTTGGACTATAATGAATCAAATAATCACTATACCGGAGTTCTTAATTTAAAAGAAGGAAAAAATACATTTGAAATAATTGCAAAAGATGAATACAATAACAAAAACAGAAAAATCCTATATCTTAACTACTACAAACCAAAAAATCAGAAAAATGAAAATACTGTAGATGATAAAAGTGCGGATATTGCTTCCAGTCAAAATAATACTTCTGAAAAAATAGTGAATAATAAAAAGATTATTCATATTCAAAACAATAATAACTCGAAACAGGAAAATATTGTTTATGGAACAATAATAAAGCATGTGGGAAATGCCACCTTAATAATATCCGATGGAACAAAAATTAGTGTAGTTGGAGACATACAAATAAAAGAAGTAGTCCTTCCAAATATAACATTAACCTACTACATAACTCCAGAAAATGCTGAGTTTAAACCCCCACTCACTTTAAAAGTTAAAATAAAACCTTCTCAAAACAAAGAAATAAAAGTTCTATATTACGACAACAAATTAAAATCCTGGAAAGCCCTATCTTACACGGTTGATGAAAAAAGTAACATAATAATAAAAATAAATAAATCAGGTTACTATGCAATTAAAGAAAATGAAATTAACGTTAACGAAAATAAAAAAGAACTTTTACATATACAAATTATTGGGTTTATAAAAGCAATTGTTAGCGTAGTAATAAATTTAATCAAGCCTTAATTCTCTAAATTACACTAAACAAGCAATACAATATAGAAAATTTTAAATAATTGAAGAATACTTTAAATTTTAAATCGTGAATGTTGTTATAATGTTGAAACTTCAATATAGTGGTAAATAAATTAAAATATCGCAAAATGTTGTGGGATTATGGTTGAGTTGTCTATTATTATGCCATGTTATAAAGGGGAGAAATTTATTGAAAATTCTATTGGAGAAGTTGAAAAAGTTGTTAGTGAATTTTGTAATGATTTTGAAGTTATTGTTGTAGTTGATGGATTTGTTGATAAAACTTATGAGATTGCTAAAAAGTTAGAGGAAGAGTTTGGTAATTTAAAAGTTGTTGGATATGAGAAAAATAGGGGGAAAGGTTATGCTATTAAATATGGTTTAAGATTTTGTGAGGGAGATTATATAGCTTTGTTGGATAGCGATTTGGATTATCATCCCAAGGCTTTGAAGTGGTTTCTTGGAAAAATTAAAAATGATAATGTTGATGTTGTTATTGGAAATAGAAGGGATAAAAATAGCGTATTTGAGTATTCACTACTTAGAAAATTTTTGAGTTATTGTTTTAATGCTTATGTGAATTTGATGTTTCCAGAGTTAAAACTTAGGGACACTCAGGCAGGTATTAAAATGTTTAAGCATGATGTGATAGAAGATTTATTCAACAATAATTATAAATCAATAAATGGATATGCTTTTGATATATGCATTTTAGTTTTGGCAAGAAGAAAAGGATATGAAATAGGCTATGCCCCTTGTATATTCAAGCAGAAATTTACAGGAATTGGTTCAGGAGTTGGATTGATAAAAACGATTTATAAAATGGGTAGTGATGTTATTAAGTTGAAAATGAGGTTGAAATAATGAAAATTTTAATGATGTCATGGAAATGTATAAAACATCCATGGAGGGGAGGGGCTGAATTCGTTACTTATGAATATTTAAAAAGATTGTCTGAAAAAGGTCATGAATGTGTTTGGTTTACCCCAAAGTTTAAGGGATGTTTAGAGAAAGAAAATATTGATGGAATAGAAATTATTAGGGATTTTAATATTTATACTATAAATTTTAATGCATGGAGAAAATATTTTTCTGAATTTAAAGGGAAGTTTGATGTTGTTATTGACCAAGTTAATGGTATTCCGTTTTTTACACCGTTATATATAAAAGAACCAAAAATACTCTTTATACATCATTATGAAGGGGTTGTTTGGGACTATGAAATGCCATTCCCTCTAAACAAGATAGGTAAGTTTGCAGAGAGGAATTTTTTAAGATTATATAAAAACATCCCAACAATTTGCGTCTCCCCCTCAACAAAAAAAGATTTGATTAACTTAGGATTTAAAGAAGAAAATGTCCATGTTATTTATAATGGATGCGATGTTAAACCATTAGAAAAAATTGATTTTGAAGAAAAAGAAGAAAGTACTATTTGTTTTGTTTCAAGATTAACACCAATGAAAAGAGTTGAGCATGCAATTAAAGCAGTTTATTATGTTAAAAAAGAAATTCCAGATGTAAAGTTATGGATTTTGGGAAGTCCAAAGAAAGAAAGTTATTTATATAAATTAAAAAATTTGGTTAATAAGTTAGGGTTAGAAAAAAATGTTAAATTCTTTGGCTTTGTCCCTTTTGAAAAGAGAAATGAGATAATTAAAAAAAGTCAAATCTTAGTAGTAACTTCCGTTAAAGAAGGGTGGGGTTTGAATGTTATTGAAGCTAATGCTCTTGGTGTGCCTGTTATTGGTTATAGGGTTTCAGGGTTGGTAGATTCTATTAAGGATGGTTATAATGGTTTATTAGTAGAGGATGGAAATATTGAAGAGTTATCCAAGACCTTAATTAAAATTTTAAAAGATGATGATTTAAGGAAAAAGTTAAGTAAAAATGCTGTTGAATGGGCTAAGCAATTTAGTTGGGATAAAAGTGCTGAAGAATTTGAAAGAGTTTTGGAGATGGTGATAAATAATGAATGAAAAAATGTTAAATAAAATCTTAAATGAATCCCTACAAAAATGCAAGGAAAAATTTGATGATGATTTAATATCAATAATTTTATTTGGTTCTTATGCAAGGGGAACTGCTACAAAATACTCTGATGTTGATTTATTAGTTATTGCTAATAACTTACCAAAAAGAAGAATTGATAGGTATAAAATTATAAAAGACATTGACTTAGAGATTCTCAAAAAATATCACATAACCATATCTCCAATCTTAATTAAACCAGAGGAGTTATCAACTAAATCAATAAATCCATTAATTTATGGTATTTTAACTGGCTATAAAGTTATTTATGACAAAAACAATTTCTGGAAAAATTATATTGAAAAAATAAAGCCAATTATAAAAAAAGAAGGGGCTATTTATGTTGAGAGGGATAAAGAATGGAACATAGCAGAGTTAATTTAAGCAAATACTTTTTATCTATGGCAGAGGAAGATTTAGAAATTGCCAAGGTTTTGTTAAAGACAGAACACTATGCTGGCTCTGTCTTTCACTCTCAACAGTGTATTGAAAAATCCATTAAATCTGTCTTAATTTTATTTGGGGTTTTTATAAAAACACACTATGTCTCAAATCTACTGGTAAGAAATTTGGATAAGTTTGATGAATATTGGAAAGAGAGATTTGATAGTTTGTTACCAATAATAAGGGAATTGGAAAGGCATTGGGCTTTGCCTCGCTATCCTGAACCAATGGGGGAGGAGGTGTGGAATCCATTGGATAATTATACCAAAGAAGATGCAGAAGAATGTATTAAAAATGCAGAGGAAGTTTTAAAAGTTGTTAATGGCTTTTTAAAAGAAAAATATGGTTTAGGGTAAAAGAGTATAAAAACTTCAAAATAGATAAATAACGAATGATAAAACCATATATTGTTTGGTGGAATTATGGCTATTGCCTATGCTAAGTTATATGAGTTAATATATAAAAATGTTAAAGATGATAAGAAGGCGGAAGAAATTTATAGGGCGGTTGAAGAATTTATTAAAGAAAATGAGCAGAGGATTGAACAAAAATTTAAGAATGAGAAGGTAATTATAAAAAATGAGTTAAAGGATGAGTTAAGGAGTGAATTGGCAACAAAAGAAGATGTTTTATTAACTAAAACAGAACTTAAAAAAGAGATTGATTTAGTTAGGGAAGAAATGAAGGCAATGGAAGAGAGATTAGATAGGAAGATTGATATATTAGATAAAAAAATTGAGTTGGTTAGGAGGGATATGATAATAATAGCATTAATTATAATTTTGGCAATGTATGCTCCAGAGATTATTGGTAAATTGCTGTTGTTTAAATAAATGGTGATAACTAATGGATAAAGAAAAATTAAATAAAATCTTAAATGAATTTTTAGAAAAATGCAAGGAAAAATTTGGTGATGATTTAATCTCAATAATTTTATTTGGTTCTTATGCGAGAGGAAGTGCTACAAAATACTCTGATGTTGATTTATTAGTTATTGCTAATAACTTACCAAAAAGAAGAATTGATAGGTATAAAGTTTTAAGGAATGAGATATTACATTTTATTTTTAAATATGGAGTTAATATTTCTCCAATATTGATTGAACCAAGAGATTTGTCACCCAAAGATATAAATCCATTAATTTATGGTATTTTAACTGGCTATAAAATAATTTATGATAAAAACAACTTCTGGAGAAATTATATTGAGAAGATAAAGCCAATTATTAAAAGGACCAAACCAGTATTTATTGATGGGGATAAGGAATGGGAGATAGCGAGTTTAATATAAAATATGCTAAATTGTTTATAAAAAGAGCTGAAGAGGACTTAGAGGTTGCAAATGTCTTATTGAAAACAAATCATTATCCTGATTCCATTTATCACTCTCAACAATGTGCTGAAAAGGCAGTAAAATCAATTTTGATTTTAAATAATGTTATTGTTAGGAGACATATTGTTTCAGGAATATTTAGAGATGTTATATATAGAATAGATATTGAGGAGTCATGGAAAGAGAAATTACTTTATTTAATACCTAAAATTGAGAGTTTAGAAGAACACTGGGTTATGCCAAGATATCCAGAACCATATTTTGGTGAATTTTGGAATCCATTAGATGAATATACTAAAGAAGATGCAGAAGAATGTATTAAAAATGCAGAGGAAGTTTTAAAAGTTGTTAAGGGCTTTTTAAAAGAAAAATATGGTTTAGAGTAAAAGAGTATAAAAACTTCAAAATAGATAAATAACCAAATGAGAAAAATATATTTCGTTTGTTTGGTGAAATTATGGCTATTGCTTATGCTAAATTGTATGAGTTGATTCTTAAAAAAGTTAAGGATGAGAAGGAGGCAGAAGAATTATATAAGATAGTGGAAGAGTTTATAAAGGAAAATGAGCAGAGGATTGAACAAAAATTTAAGAATGAGAAGGTAATTATAAAAAATGAGTTAAAGGATGAGTTAAGGAGTGAATTGGCAACAAAAGAAGATGTTTTATTAGCAGAAGAGCGTCTAAGGGGGGAAATGAAAGCATTAGAGGAAAGGTTAGAAAAAAAGATTGAGTTAGTTAGAAGGGATGTGATTATAATAGCCCTAATTATAATTTTAGCAATGTATACTCCTGAAATAATTGGAAAGTTGCTGTTGTTTAAATAAATGGTGATAACTAATGAATGAAAAAATGTTAAACAAAATTTTAAATGACTTTTCTTAAAAATATATAAAAGAAAACTCCAAATTGGTGATGATATAATGAATATCAACGAAATTAAAAGAAAAATCACCCCAATTTTGTTAAAACATGGTGTTAAAAGAGCATCAATATTTGGTTCTTATGTTAGGGGGGAACAAAAAAGACATCAGATATTGATATTTTAGTTGAATTTGGGGAAGGGAAAAGTTTATTAGATTTGGTTAGATTAAAATATGAACTTGAAGAGATTTTGGGAAAAAAGGTTGATTTATTAACCTACAACTCAATCCACCCACTTTTAAAAGATAGGATATTAAATGAGGCGGTGGATATATTTTGAAGTGTCTGAAAGAGTTTGGGGATGGTGATATATAATGGATAAAAATCCACTGGTTTCCGTAGTAATTCCAACACATAATAGAAAAAAACATGTTGAACGGTTAATAAATTCAATTTTAGAAAATATTTATAAAAACATTGAAATGATTGTAGTAGATGATGCTTCAACTGATGGAACTTATGAATATCTCAAAGAAAAATTTGGTAGTTTAACTAATTTCAAAATTGTAAGAAATAATAAAAATCTGTTGTTAGCAGGCAGTAGAAATAAAGGTATAAGTTTATCAAAAGGCGAATTGATTTTTTTAATTGATGATGATAATGTATTGGATAAGAATTGTATCGAAAATTTAGTAAAAGTTATCACTTCGGATAATAAAATAGGAATGGTTGGACCCATAATGTATTATTGGAAAGATAAAAAAAGAATTTGGTGGGCAGGAACAAAAAGAAATATGATAACCAGTAGAACTTATTTTATTGGTAGAGATTTACCTTTACCAAATGAAGAAATATGGGAAACAGATGATTTTCCTAATGCTTTTATGGTAAAACGGGAGGTGATAGAAGAAGTTGGAGTATTTGACGAAAAAATATTTGCAATTCAGTATGATGAGGCAGATTTTGGAATTAGAGTGAGGCAAAATGGATATAAATGTTTAGTTGTTAAAAATGCTATTATTTATCATGATATGTCTCTTCCAGAAGAAATGGATAAAGATAGGCAATTCCATGTGTATGATGAAAAAAGAGCATATTATATGGGAAGAAATAGAATTATTTTTCATAAAAAATATTCTAAATGGTGGCAGTTCTTGATTTTTATTTTGGTATTTAACTGGTTAGTAATGGGGTATTATTTAAAAGTTATATTGTCTGAATCTAAAAAACCATTTAAAGAGAGGCTAAAAATAGCAAAGGCATATATAAAAGGGATATTTGCAATATAAGATTAGTAGGTGTTAAATATGGAAATAATGTTTATTTTTCCTACTAGTTTAAGAACTTTTGGGGGGGTTAGTAATTGGGCCAAAGAAATTTTACCAAGACTCCACGAAAAAGAAATTGATATCAGAGTATTTGCTTCGTCTTTTACAGATTTTTCTCCAAATTTAACAAATGAAACAATTGAGACCCTAAGTAAAGAAGGCATATTTTATAAAGAATTGCCAATCATAGAAACTCTCAAAAAGTTTTATATTGTGCCATTTAAAGGTAATTCCTTGTTAAAAATTAAAACATTTGCTAAAAAAGCTGATGTAGTTTACACTCAGAATATTTTTTTAGGGCAGGATGTTCAATTATTAAAAATAAAAAAAGATATTGAAAGACCTTTTATTATTGGATATCATACACACATTTACAACGGAAAAATATTACATGATTTAATTACAAAATTATGGCTATTAAGACGTTGGAAAAGCTTTTCAGCCCATCATGTGTTGACATTAGAACAACAAAAATTTTTGTTATCACATGGTTATAAAAATGTGCGTTGTATTCCTAATGGGGTAAATACCAGACAATATTTACCAGGAAAGATGTCTGAAAAGAATGAAAATTATGCTGTTCTATTCATTGGCAAACTTTGCAATCTCAAGGGAGTAGACATTATATTAGAGTGTGCCAAGGACATCTATAAAAAATATGGTAATGAGATAAAGTTCGTATTTGCTGGAGATGGTCCATTAAAAAATAAAGTTATAGAATATTCAAAAAGATACAGTAATATTGAATATAAGGGGTTTGTTTATGGAAAAAATAAATTAGAATTATACAAAACTGCCCATACATTTGTTTTACCTTCAAAGGCTGAAGGTTTGCCGTTAGTGATATTAGAAGCAATGGCTTCAGGTTTATATGTGATATCTTCTTCTGATTATGGGATAATTCCATCTGGTAATATAGTTGACGACAAAATTAAAACAAAAAAATATTATTTATATCAGGCTATAATAAAAAGTTACTCTTTGTGGGAATCTTCAGAATTTAAATTTAATAAAATCTGTAAGAACAATAGAACTGTGGCTGAAGAATTTGATTGGGATAATATTGTTAAAAAATTTGTAAGTTTTTTAAAAGAGGTGAGTTTATGGTATTAGAGAGGATGGATGCCTTAAAAGAAAGTGAAAATTTGGTAGAAAAAGAAATGCATATTAGTAGATATAAATATGCCGCTAATATCATAAATTCTCATATTTATCATAACAATTATAAAAAATCATTATCTAACTCAAAATATAAAGTTTTAGATATTGCTTGTGGCTTGGGATATGGATCATATCTCCTAAATAAATTAACCGGAGCTTCTGTCGTGGGTGTGGACATAGATAAAAAGAGGTAAAAAAACACATATTTAAGAGGTGTCTAAATATGAACAAATGGAGCAATATTATTTTTTATTTGGTTATTTTTATTTTTATAATATTTTTTAATTATAAATTGTTACCCGGTATTACAGAAAATGGTGCGTTATTGGTTATTCCTGAAAATGCTCCATTATATTTAGATAATTATTTAAAATCAACGATAGGTCCTGGATTTTACAGTTGGAATATGTTTTTATCGACTCCAATGTGGGGTTTAGAATTTCTTTCATTTAGATTTTTCTTCTGGATAATTGGTATATTACTAAATTTGAATGTTACTCAGATTGTAATTTTGGAAAGATTGCTATTCCAATTTTTTTCATTTTTGGGCGTATTTATTCTTCTAAGGTATTACTTAACAGAAATTATGAAAAATAAAAATATAAAAATTGTTTATTTATCATCATTTATTGCAGGTTTGTTTTATAGCATGAACCCTTCTTTTTGGGTAGGTGATAGCTTTTGGATTGGAATACAATTTTCATTTACAACACTTCCATGGATAATTTGGAGTTTTAGCAAAGTCGTTCTAAATAAAAATTGGAAATATCTTATAATTTGTGCATTGCTTATGGCGACAAATACTGATGAACATTTTCTTTGGGCAGGATTTCCAATAATTTTACTTTTATATGCCTGGTTTATTTTTTTAGTTAAAATATTAAAAGAAAAAAAAATTGATATTTATACTATTTTAAGCCCGTTTTTAATTATCCTAATTTTTATATTGCTTAATATACATAAACTAATTATAAAACCTAATAATTTTTCATCCTACACATATGCTTTAACTAAAGAAGGACTAGATATATGTTGGATGCAAGCAACCATACTTAACATGTTAAGAGCAATGTCACACATGAGTCTCCCAAACCAATACTTCATCAAGAGTTTTTTGTTTAATTTCTTGAATTCACTAATGCCTATAACTTTGATAATTCCAGGTATGGCATTTTTATCATTAATATATTACAAAAAGAAAAGGAATTGGATTATACTATTTTATAGTATTTTGTTGATTTTATCCATATTGCCATTTTTCGTTGGAAGTCCTTTTAAATGGATCCATTATTGGATCTTCTTTAATTTGCCAATAGGTCCAGCTTTTAGAACATGGAGAATCTCTGATGCATATATAGCTTTATCATTAAGTGTATTAACAGCATTTTCCCTATATCACATACTTGAAAAATTATATAAAAAAAGAAAATATATTATTTCTATTGTAATTTCAACAATTCTTTTCGTATTTTGTGTTTATTCCTGGCCTCTACTAACTGGTGACGTAAATGGACTTCTGTCATTAGTCAAAGTTCCTAATGAATATTTTGAAACCTATAGTTTTCTATCAAATCAGCTAGAGAATTTTAGGGTTATATATATCCCAGAGTTTACTTACTCTTATGGTCGGGAAACGAATCTAAAACCGTTTTGGAGTTCTAAATGTGGGATGATTCAGGAATTTTTGACTTTTTCTTCACCTAAACCAACATTTTGGCCAAATTTGCATTGGAGTCAATATTATGAATTCACATTATCTCCATATTACCACTCTTTATTAACAACAGGAGATACAAACACATTATCACATTTCTTAGGATGGGTCAATATCAAATATGTTGTGGTTCATAACGACATACCCACAATAGAGAAGAAAATTACAAAATGTATACAGTCGTTAAATAATTCGACAAATTTTAAACTAACATTCCATGATAATTTCATATATGTCTTTGAAAATAAACTTGCTAAAGGGGAAATATATGCTCCATCTAAGTTAATATTGGTAGATGGAGGATATAGAGCAGTTAAAAAGTTTTACAACTCAATCTTAAATGATTTAGATACTTATGGCTTCATATTTATAGATCAAAAGACTTCACCAGAATTGATAAAAGGAACTCAGATCATACTAACTGACAAATCCAAAGATCAGCTAATGAATGATTTAGCATTTGTAGAAATCCTACAAAAATTTTCAAATTATGTAATATATCCATACAATTATGTAATTGAGCACAAACCCAAAAGTAAATGGTCAAGAGTATCTTTCTTGGATGCAGAAAATCAAATATGGCATCCTTATGTTAATTGGAAAAATTATGCATGGGATTTCGATTATATGAAAGGTGCTGTACTTACAATTAACTCCAATGATAAATTTACAATCCCAATTAAGGTTGAAAACACTAATAACTACATCCTTTTAGTGAGATGTCTTGTAAGTAATAATGGTGGGGAAATCAAAGTAGATGTAGGAAATTCGTCATTTAAAGTAGAAACATTAGGAGACTACAATGGATTTCTCTGGAAAAAGATTAATTTAGGTAAATTAAATAGAGGTGAATATAATATAGCTTTTAAAAATGTCAAAGGACTTAATGCTATCAATTTGCTTGTTCTAATCCCAGAAGATGAATACTACAAAACTAAAAAAGAAATTGAAAAACTCTTACAAAATAAAACAATAATAATTTATATCTTTGAAGGAGAATATGACTTATACAGACATAATGCAAAAATAGAAAAACTTCCAGATGCAAGTAATGGGCAAGTTATAAACTTCATAAAAGATGGAAAAGCATGGCAAGAATTAGAAATAATTAAAGCGGGAACTTATAGACTAGCATTAAAAGGAAAAGAGAAATTCAAAATCAATATTGGAAATAAATCATTCATACTTAACTTAAATTCTACAAACTTCACATATTCGCCAATATTTAATCTTAGTAAAGGAAATTATGTACTAGAAATAACTCCAGTATTGACAAATAACAATAACTTAGTTAAAAATCCATCATTTGAAATTGGAGCTATTAAGTTCTGGAATTGGAAAACTAAAAAATTTAATGTAGAATTAGACAATACAACATCCTATAAAGGATATTATAGTTTAAGAGTATCAACTACCACAACGACCAAATCTTGGAGTTGGATAAGAAGTGAACCAATAGATGTTAAACCAAATAAAAAATATCTAATTATAACTCACATGAAAATATACAATGCAAATGCAAGTCATATTCCAATAGAGGGATATGTTGAAAATAAAAAACAATGGAAACAATTAGTCCAAATACCTTGTGGAGCGGTAGGAACTGGAACTTATGATTGGAGAGAATTCAGCTACATTCTCAAAATACCTGAAAATGTTACAAAGATAAGAGTAGTTTTAAACGCTGGCTGGGGTTTCAATAAAAGTAAAGGTGAAGCTGTAACTTGGTTCGACGATATAGAAATTATACCACTTGATAAAGCTCCAAAACTTGATGTTATCTGGCTCTATTCAACCAAAAACAACGAAACTATAGACCAACTCTTCCAAGTTAAAGAAAAACCAGCAGAAATAATAAACTACACCAAAATCAACCCAACTCTATGGGAAGTTCAAGTAAATGCAACAAAACCTTTCATGTTGTCATTTGCAGAATCCTACAACCCACTATGGGAAGCAAGAATTTACAAAGATGGAAAACTAATACAAAAAGTTTCCCCAGTTCCATTATATGGGGTGATAAATGGTTTCTACATAAATGAAACAGGAGACCTAAAAATAATCATTAGATATAAACCACAAGACTGGTTTGAGATTGGTTTAGCAATCTCAGGAATAACTTTCTTATTATGTGTCACTTATCTAATCTATGATTGGAGAAGGGAAAAAGGAGATAAATGGGTAATCAATTTAAATAAAAAACTAAATAACTTATTATCAAAAATTAAATTAACATAAATTTTTATTATAATAATGTTTTATCATTAGCACTCTACACAAACAACGCCAGAAGGTAAGGAAATATCATTCAAACCTTTTGCAGTTGTGAATCTTTCTATTTCTTTATTTCTTTTTAAAACGCTAATGGTTATTTTTAATTTAATGACATCAGGAGTTATTTCAATTTCAGCAATTAATTTTTTAATATGTTTTAAATCATATTTATTTAACTTAAATTTTTTTGAGGCGTCAAGTATCTCAATACCTTTTATAATTCCATTTTCTCCAATATCTAAAATAATATCATCTAAATCAATAGATTCAACATATTTTATATCCTTTGCATAAACATAAAGGGCATCAGTTTCAGCATCATAATCTAAACCTGCCTCCCCTTTAATCTCTTTATTATTTAATTTAACTTTTTTCATCACGTCTCACCCTTCTTTTTGAGGACTGCTTAAAACAAGTAATTAAACTAATTTTGTTAGGGTTTTCAGATTTAATACCTATTATTACAATTAAATCGTATCTTTCATTAATTTCATATATTAATTTAAATTTTGCTCTATCTTGTTTTATTATGCCTACAACCTCCTTTTTTAAAATAAAATCATTGATAATATCCAATTCTGGAATCCTCTCATTATGTTGCGATATAAAATGTTCAGTTTTAATTAAGTTATCTCCATCAATATTTTTTAGCATGTTTATAACATCTTCAATAGTATAATCTTTATCATCATCCAACAACACTTCATCACCTTTATAACCATATATCCCCATATATATTTAAGTTTGTTAAAACTCCAATTTCCATCAAATATGCAAATGTATTATGTTGATTAGATATTATATAATTTACTAAAGATACATCATTAAACAATCCATTATGTTGCATCAAACTTTAAAATGTAAATATGCATATTAAAAAGGAAAAGGAAACAACAACTTATTATCAAGAATTAAATTAACATAATATATTATTTTGGGTGAAAAAATGAAGTTTTTTAATAGAGAAAAAGAGATTAAAGAAATTCTATCAATTATTGAATCCGAACCAAATCTAATTTATTTTATCTATGGATCTATAAACTCTGGAAAGACTGCCCTAATTAGTGAGATAATTAACAATAGGTTGAACAAAAATAAGTATGTTGTCTTCTATATAAATTTAAGAGGAATATTTATTTCAGGATATAATGATTTTATAGAAGTCTTATTTGAAGAGTATGAGGAATCATTTATTGATAGGATTAAAAGATTATTATTATCTTTAATAAAAGACTCTCCAGATGTTGTTAAGAGTTTTTTAATAACCAAAATATCTGGTGGGGTTTTAGATAGCATTCCAATACCTAAAAACACATTAAGGGAGATATTAAAGAATAAAGAAGTTAAAAATGTATTTAGGTATATAACCAATGTTTTAATGGAGATTAAAAAAGATGGAAAGCAACCAATTTTAATAATAGATGAATTACAAAAAATAGGAGATATGAAAATAAACGGGTTTTTAATATACGAGTTGTTTAACTACTTTATTAATTTAACGAAAGAGTTGCATTTATGCCATGTTTTTTGTTTGAGTTCAGATAGCTTATTTATAGAGCAGGTTTATAATGAGGCAATGTTAGATGGTAGAGCTAAGTATTTATTAGTGGATGATTTTAATAAAGAAACTGCCTTAAAATTTATTGACTTTCTATCTGAAGAAATTTTAAATAAAAAACTCTCCGATAATGAGAAAGAGTTAATTTATTCTTATGTTGGAGGAAAACCAATTGATATAATTTATATAATTCAAAAACTTAAAAATAAGGACTTAAAGGAAATTTTAGATGAAATGCTCAGAGATGAAATTCAAAAGTTAAAGTATTTCTTAGAAGATGTTAAAGAAGAGAATGAAGAGTTTTATAATAAAGTTGTTGATGCATTAAAGATATTTAAAGAAACTTATGAAGTTGAGGATATAAGAATACCTAAAAAAGTTAGGGAATTTTTAGTCAAGAAAAATATTTTATTCTTAAATCCACAAAAGGGAACTTTAAAATCTCAAAGCTATTTAGTTTGGAATGCTATTAAAAAGGTGATTTAAATGAAATTTTTCAACAGAGAGAAAGAGATTAATGAGATTTTAAATATTTTAAATAGAGAACCTGATGATATTTATTTTATCTACGGCTCTATAAATTCAGGAAAGACAACCTTAATAAAACATATTATAGAAAATAAACTAAACGACAATTATAAAATCTTTTACATCAACTTCAGAACTTATTTAATCTCAGAGAAAAGAGAGTTTATTGAAGCCATCTTCACGACAAAAAAAGATGATTTCTTTGAAAAAATAAAGGATAAATCAGAGGTTTTAAAGTTAATAACCAAAGGAGCTAAGATTTTAACCGGCATTCCAATTCCTGAGATTGAATTTGATAAACTATTTGAGGAGAAGATAAACGATGCCTTTCAATACTTAAATAGTTTATTATTAGTTGTTAAAAATAGCGGAAAACAGCCAATTTTAATATTTGATGAACTCCAGATGATTAAAGATGTTGTTTTAAATGGACAAAAATATTTATTAAAAGAATTATTCCAATTCTTAGTCTCATTAACTAAAGAACAACATCTATGCCATGTTTTTTGCTTAAGTTCTGATAGTTTATTTATTGAATATGTTTATAACACAGGAGAGTTAAAAGACAGGGCTGATTATATTTTAGTAGATGACTTTGATAAACAAACAGCGATAAGGTTCATGGATTTTTTAGCTAAAGAAAATAATATTAAACTCTCTGATGATGATAAGGAATTAATCTATAGCTATGTTGGTGGGAAGCCAAAACTTATTGTTAAAGTTATGAATAAATTAGATACCATAAGTTTAAATGAGATTTTAAATTCGATGTTAAAAGATGAAATCTCAAAATTAGATATGCTATTGGAAATTTTGGATTACTCAAAACCAAAAATAGAGATTGGAGATGAAATTATAGAGATTAAAAAAGAGGACATTACAAATGCATTAAAATTATTTAAAAACAATTATGAAATTTCTAAAAAAGAAATTCCAACTCCAGTTTATATCTATTTAATTAAAGAAAATATTTTGTTTTTAAATCCAATTGAAGGAACTTTAAAGCCACAAAGCTATTTGGTTTGGAATGCAATAAAGAAGATTTTATAAAGAAATAATTATCTTAAAAAGGAGATAACTATGGAGCAAAAATTAGCAAAACATAGTTTCATTATGATATTCTTTACTTTATCAGCAGCATTTTTTAACTACCTTTATCAACTTTTTATGGGGAGGTTATTAACTCCAGAGGAATATGGAATCTTATTCTCTTTAATAAATATTTTTTATATTTTTAGCGTTCTATCCTTAACAGTTCAAACTATAATGACAAAATATACATCCCAACTAAAAGCAAAAAATCAATTTAATAAACTCTCCTACTTTTGGAGATATGCATTAAAAAAATCCTTCACATTTGGAGTAATAACAACAATTTTATTTTTTATGATAACTCCTTTCTTATCAAATTACCTTCATCTTCCTTCTCAAATACCAGCATTAATATTATTTTCATCCCTACTATTTGCTTACGCATCTCCCGTAAATTCAGGTATTTTACAAGGTTTACAAAGATTCATCCCATTGGGAATAACTCAAACACTATGGGCTTTCTTAAAATTTGTGTTAGGAATAGCGTTTGTATATTTGGGCTTTAGCGTTAGCGGAGCATTAGCACCGTTCTTAATTGCAAATATAATTGTTTTTCTCATTTCCTTCTACTTTCTAAAAGACCTAATGAAAATAAAACCAGAACCATTCAAAATCCCAAACCTGTACAAATACTCAACTTTAACTTTATTAGCATTATTGACCTATACCACATCCTATTCAATAGACACAATCTTAGCAAAACACTATCTAACTGGATTTTTAGCGGGAATTTATTCATCAGTCTCTGTCTTAGGAAAAATAATCTTATTTGCTCCGGGGGGAATAGCAGTAGTTCTATTCCCAAAAGCATCAGAATTAAAAGAGAAGGAATTAAATCATTTCAACTTATTTATAAAAGCACTAGTATTAACAATTATCTTAACATTACCTACATTGTTGTTATTCAAATTCTTCCCAGAATTAATCATAAAAACTATCTTTGGAACAAAATATCTAAAAGCAATCCCTTACTTAGCAAAATATGCTTTGGCGATGTTCTTCTTTGCAATTTCTGGATTGATTATGAATTATCTCCTGTCATTAGGAATTACAAGAGTCGCCTATGCATTATCCCTAACATTAGTAATCGAGATAATAGGGATTACTATCTTCCATCAAAATATAAACCAAATAATAGATATTGTCCTAATGACTTCAATATTATCTATAATCATTCAAATTCCATTTTTAAAAATTGCTAAGCGTATCTTAGCCCATTAATTCTTAAAAATAAATTTAAATAAAGAAGAATTATCTTACAACAAGAACTTTCTTGATAGTCACTTCTCCATCAGAAACATAAACATCATAAATTCCTTTATCCAAACTAACATTTAATAATTTTATATCATCTCCATAACATTCAAACGAAAAATTCTTTTCAAATACAACTTTTGTTTTATTAAACTCACAAATCTTTAAAGTTGCATTAATTTTGGAGGTATATGGGGAATAGCAATATATTCTTATCTTAGAGTTATTGCATAAAACATTGTATATAACTGGTTTATCATAAACAACCTCATAAATCTTTAAATCATCTGATTTAAATACAAGTTTTAAATCTTTGGAAGAGATATTCTCGTAATAGAGATGACAAAGGAAGGACTCATTAAATTTAACATCTTTATCCATTTTGTTAAATGCCTGTAACCAATACCACATCAACAAAGTCCTCTTATCAACTGCAACATAATTTGCCCTTAACTCTTTCAACCTCTCAACACCAGTTGAATAATTAGCACAAAATACATAGGCGTTTTTGTATGGGTTGTTTCCAAATTCTGTTTGAGTATCAGTAAAGACAGTTTTTTCAGATATTGCAATAAACCAATTTGCCTGATCCCAAAATGTGAATATTGTTTTTCCATCCTTATCTTTCATCCACAAACTTGCTTTATACCAATCTTCTGAAATATATGGAGTTATTTTACTCATTTGGTTTTCTGAACTAACTACAGGAACAGATACCAATATCAAAAATATAAATATGCTAAACACAGTTCTTAATTTCAAAGAAATGTCATAATTTTTAAAATTTATTATTCTTTTTTGGATATTTTCTGTAAAATCTGAAAAAATCAACCCAATTGGTAGTATAAATCCCAAAGAGCCCACAAAAACATACCTCACTCCATTAAAACATAAAACAATAGAAGAAACAAAAAGTGCCAATGCCAATAGATAGTTAAATGTTATTGACTTTTTTATTAGCATTCTAATAATTTTAACAATAAATGCCACAATCAAAAATATATAGATACTAAAACCTAAAAGTAAGTCCCAATAACTGAAAAAACTTTCTGTTAAAATAATTCTTGGGCCTTTTCCAATCTTTCCAGTGAGTATTAAAGAAATTATTTTGGATACTATATCTATATTCAACATTTTAAAACCCAATATCAAAAAAAGCCCAAACAACAGAAAAATCCCCAAATAAACACTTGCATTTTTAATTTTTATATATTTAATATATACCAACTCAAATAAATAAACTCCAAATAATACCAAAAACACTAATAAATGACTAACATAGTGGTAAAAGAACCATACCTTCCAAATTCCTACAAAGATTAATGAACATCCAATATAAATTGTAAATCCCTTTAGAACATCTTCTTTTTTAAATATAACATAAACAAAATGAATAATCCCAATGATTATTGGTATATAAACCCATCCATTCCATACAAGGGAACACAATAATGTAAAAACGGATGATAAAAAAACAAATTTCATTTTCAATGAATTTAAATATTTCAAAAAGTAATACACTGCAAACATACCAAAGAAAACCATCCAAACTTCTCCTCTATAATACCCAGCAAGACCACTCTTAACGATAATCGGAGATACTGCAAATACAAAAGCCATGGTTATTCCTAAATATCTATTTTTTAATTCCTTTCCAATTAAATAAATAGGAATCACTGTTAAAGAGCCAATAATTGGGGGGATAATCTGAACAAACTTTAATAAATCAACATTGTAAAATTTAGATACTACCCAATATAGAATTGCCGGAATCCAATAAAGACCAGAGGGGTTGGGGGATCTCCCATAAAATGGATGATTTGATAAATTGTTAAATGGGATATAATAGCCGTTATTGACTATTGATTTAATCATCGCATAATGATACCAAGGGTCTGCAAGTAATAATAAATCATATTTAAGTGTTTTTATCCTAAGAATAAAACCTAAAATAACAATGCACAAAATTAAAATCCAAAATTTGGCATTTTTTGAAATATTATCAATAAATTTCATGTGTATCATCCCCATTTTCTCTTATATCTTTAATGTATTCATAAAATGCTCTAAACACTCCAACAACTAACAAAAAGTATGCATACTCTGCTATTTTATTTGCCAAATATTCGTTATTTTTCATCAGGCATATCGCTGAGATAATTAAACCCAGTATTGCCCCCAAAATAAAAACCCCTGAAGGTTCTAAATCCCCAATTGGTAAATTACTGAATTTTTTAATATTTTTTAAATATAAAGAGATGTACACCAAAACAAATGAAAAAATTGATAGTAAGACGGCAAATATCCCAATGGTTTTAAAATATGCTACAGTAATCCACAATGAAAATACAGAAATAAATATTTTAATAAACGATTGTGGAGAAACCCTAACTGATGGTATTAGAACCACTATTGGAATCATGAATAGTAACATTGCATTTTTTATGTATGATGGATTATTTATTGCAAGCAAAATTAAAACTATTATGAATGTTGATAAACAATAGTAATTTAAAAATAACTCTAATTTTTTAAATGACTTTATTAATAATATATGTAATATCGAAGGGATGAAAATCAAAACCAATAAATATTTATAAATCCCTTCAACATAATATACTATTGACAATCCCAATATTCCAAATAAAACCATTACACCAATTTTAAAAATCTGCAATATTCTCATGTTATCACCCAATGGCAGAATAAAGATATTTAGTAAAATATATCCAAAAAGTATATATACTTTATTTTGTAGAATATAAACAAATTATGGCATAACTTGGGGGTGAACTAAATTGAAGCCTAAAGTGTCTATACTCATTTCGATTCTAATGATACTTAGTGTGATGCCATTAACTTTTGCAGATTCGAAAGAAAATGTTGCAATAATTGTTTCAACACCGGCAGATGCTGTTGTGGCAGCACCTTACGCAAAAGCGATGGGTTATAAGTTAATATACACACCATCAAAAGACCTATCAGAAGATGCAAAAAGAACTCTTGAGATAGAACATATTAACAAGGTTATCATAGTTGGTGGTCCTGTAGCAGTAAGTAACAATGTAGAAAATAAATTAAAGTTGGATTTAAAGATAAAAACTGAAAGAGTTTGGGGGGAAACAAGAGTAGAAACCTCAGCAAAACTCTTCGAAAGATGGGTTAAAGAAGACCCAAAAATTGCAGAAAAAGTCGTCCTTGCAGAAGGATTTAATGAAAAAATAATCCCAGTTGCAGTTGGTTTTGATGCACCAGTGTTATACTACGCTCCAAATAAGGCAGAAATTGCTATTAATACATTAAAAACATTAAATGTAAAAATAGACAAAGCGGTAATTCTTGGAACTGAAGTGCCTAAAGAGGTAAAAGAAGTTTCAAAAATTAGTAAAACAGTAATGGTTGCATCAGATAAAGACCCAGCAAAAGTTATAAAAACTGCAATTAGTTTTGCCAAAGAAATAAACCCAGAAATTTCTAAAAAATCAGTTGCTGTAGTAGCATTTGAAAAAACTAATAATCCAATAATTAATGCAATACTTGAATTTGTAAAAGGAAATGTCGGCTCTATAGTACCAATCCCAACAGAAGATGATAAATCAATATCAAATATTATAAGTGGGGTAATCTCAATCAACACCAATGTAAATGTGTTTGGTGAATCTTCAACAATAATGGATAAAGTAGTTAATGTTATAACAAAAGTGTCAAAATCTGAAGGAGCAACTGTTTCTGTATCAACAACAACAGGTGTTACACCAGTTAGGCATGTTGGAAGTTCTGGAGGAAGCGCAACAACATCAACAACCCCACCAACCAAAACTGCAACATTAAACAGTGTAACTCTTGATGGAAATAGTATAACATTAAATACAAGTGAAGGAATAAAAACAGCAAATGTAAGCTATAGTTCTGGAAATAAAACAATAATTGCAGAGAAAATAAAAGAAAAGACAAATGATACTATTGATTCATTAGTTGACAGTATGGTTAATGACAATAACGTATACCCTGTAAACGCAACACTTAGTGGAGGAAATATAAAAGAAGGTAGCGATTCATGGTTAGTTGGTTTATGGAATAGCATAACTAAATTGTTCATTGGTATAATTCATGCAGTCCTTGGAGATGGCTCAGTAATAGATGATACAGTAGTATACAACGGAAACTTAGCAGGAAACATCATGCCTGGAAACTATGCAGGAAACTTGGCAGGAAACATCATGCCTGGAAACTATGCAGGAAACTTGGCAGGAAACTTAGCACCATTAAACAGCCAATAAACTCTATTTAATACTTTTTTATTATTTTTAAGTCTGGATTTTTTTAACTTTTTTATGAATTTTTTTATTTTTTGAAATTTGTTATTATATTTTTTATAATTTTTATAGAATCCAAAAAACACAGTAAAATTGCAAGGGAAAACTATGAAAATCTTAATAATAACTGGAAAGATAGCAGAAAAAAAAGTAAAAAATGCTGTAAAAAAATACGATTTCATAGATGTCCATGTAGCAGACATCTCAATTGCAGCATTTTTGACACCAAATTTGATTATAAAAGAAATAAAACAAATAGAAAAAGAAAAAAACATCAAATTAAAAGATATTTATGATTTTGTTTTAGTTACGGGATTAATAAGACATGATTTAAAAAAAGTAGAGGAAGAAACGGGAATAAAAACCTTCAAATCTACAAGAGAGGCCTCTGACATCCCAATTTTAATAGAAAACCTAAATAATATAAAGTTATCAACAATTGATTATGCTGACAATCAATTAATGGAATTTATAAAGAAAAATGCTGAAAAGGAGATTGAAGAAGCGGAAAAAATACCTTTAAAACCCCCAAACATAAAAATTGGCAATTTGAAGGTTGGTGATGATTACCCAATGCGTGTCTTGGGAGAGATTGTTCACACCCCATGGTTAAGTGATAAAGAATTAGAGAAAAAAATCATCTATTATATTGAAAGTGGAGCAGATATGATTGATTTGGGGATGGTTAGTAATGAGAATCATGCAGACGATTTAAAGAGGATAATAAAAATAGCGAGGGATATAACGGATAAACCAATAAGCATTGATACATTAAACACAAAAGAATTAATTGTTGCAATAAAATTGGATGTGGATATGGTTTTGAGTGTTGATGGAGGAAATGTTGATGAACTCCTACCTTATTTAAAAGAAGGAAATACAGCGGCAGTAGTTTTACCAACAAACTACAAAATAAATTACGTCCCAGAAACTATTGAGGATAAGGTTAAATCCTTAGAAAAAAATATTGAAAATCTTATAGAGCATGATATAAAAGTTGTTGCAGACCCTATTTTGGAGCCAATAAATAATAGCGGTTGCAATTTTATTGAAAGTGTTATTGCATGCAGAGAGTTTAAGAAAAAGCATAAAATTCCACTGTTCTTTGGAATAGGAAATGTTTCAGAATTGTTTGATGTAGATAGCCATGGAGTTAATGCAACACTTACAGCAATAGGAAGCGAGATAGGAGCAAATATCCTCTTTACGCCAGAGGCTAGTTCAAAGTGCAAATTCTCAATAAAAGAACTAAAAATAGCATCAAAAATGATGTTTTTATCTAAAAAGAGAAACTCCCTCCCAAAGGATTTAGGTTTTAATTTGATAAATTATAAGGATAAGAAGTTTGAGGAAACAACAACCTTTAAGGACTTGAATGTTTCAGTTGTTTATGCAAAGGAAGATGAAAAGCAGATTTTAGATGAAGGAAGTTTTAAGATAGAACTCGATAGGGAAAAGAAGGAAATTGTTGCAATCTACTTCAAAAAAAGAGAGCCAAAATTAATTATTAGGGGAAAAACTCCAAAAGAAATCTATGAAACCGCTATAAGATTAAATTTAATAAAAAAGTTAGACCATGCTGCATATTTTGGAAGAGAGTTGGCAAAGGCAGAGATCGCCTTAAAAATAGGCAAAAAATACAATCAAGATTTTGATGTGTTTTATAATGAATTTTTTAATGAGTAATTATTCAAAACTCTCAATTTCTCTTTTTCTTTTTCTCCAATATATCAAAAGCAATACTACAAAAACCCCCAAAATTCCAATTATCCAGTAGTTGTTTTGTTTAGATTCTCTGTGTTCCACAAAATTTACAACAAATGTTTTTGAAAATTTATACTCATTGTGATAATCATCAAAGTAATTCACAGATACATTTAAAGGAACTGTTCCATTCACGTTATCCAATTCAAATATTGAGGTGTCGTAATCATCCTCATCCAAATCCCCAATGTATTTTGTATGGTTTTTCCCATTTACATTTAATGTTAAGACACAATGCCTTATTTTTGAACTTCCCCTATTTGCAATGCCAATGGTTACCTCATAGTTGTCCTTATACTCAACACTATCCAAATAGACAAATGGCTGATTTTCATAGATTCTTTTGACAACCTTTATATTTATTGGTGTTGAGAAGTTGTAAAAATTGCCATCTTCCCCAACCCAAATAACGTTTGCATATATTGAGTAAATTCCATTATCAATCTCTGGAACTGCATATATTGTTAGAGGGATGGTTTTTTCATACTTTGCCTTTAAAAATCCAATATAATAACTCCCACTCCCTAAAATGTTTATTTTATCATTTCCCAAAAAATTTACAGATAGATACTTTGCATTTCCAGTCCCACAATTTTTTAATTTTATTTTTATGGCTTTTGATTCTGATGGAGAGATTGAGTTATTATCTACTTCAACCTGAAATCTTGCAATACCATAAACTGGCAAATAATAGACCTTTGTGAATTCATAACTGCGTTCTTCATCTGCTATGTTATAACTAACCTTAACATCTATCTTATAATCCCTTGAAGGGGCATTTTCATCCACGTGCAGTTTGAAGTAAACCGTATCACTCTCCCCCTCATTTAAGTGGGATATTGTTGCTTTTCCAATTGTGGGATTTACCTGCCTTAATTCGAATGGATAATGAGGTGTTATTTCAACTACAATATCATTAACCCCCTCCCCCTTGTTGTTTGTTATTTTAAACCACAAATTTACATCATCCCCAGGATGTATTTTTAGTGGTTCATATTGGGGATTGTCTATTTGAAGGGCATATAGTGGAGTTAATAAAAAAATCAAACCAAGTATCAGAAATTTTCTCATTTCATTGACCTCCATTTAAGGTTTATTCATAATTTAACCATAACACTTATATATAAACATAATCAAAAAATTCATATATATAATTAATGGTGGAAAATCATGAAAACAGTTGATATCATTTCATTTGCATGGAAAAACATGAAACAAAAAAGAACTCAAAGTTTGCTAACAATTGTGGGGATTGTAATAGGCATTGTGGCTATAGTCAGCCTTGTTTCTTTGGGGTATGGTGTTCAAAATTACATACAAGATGAAACTGCAAAGTTGGGGGCAAATAAAATACAAATTTTCCCTATGAAACAGTTTGGAACTCCGCCAACCAAACTATTTAGAGATAAAGAGATTAAAGCAATTAAAAATATAAGGGGAGTAGATGAAGTATTATATGGATGGTACAGCGGTGTTAATGTTGAATACGGGGGCGAAAAATATTTCGTAAATATATTCTATGCAAAACCATCTCTTCAAAAATCAGTTTATTCTGATGTCGGAGGGTATGGTATTGAAAAAGGGCGGTGGTTATCAGATAATGATAACTATAAATGTATTGTGGGTTATGGAATAGCACATAACTTATTCAAAAAAGAATTGGACGTAGGGGACTCAATATATATCAATGGAAAAAAATTTAAAATTGTGGGAATCATGACTCAAGTGGGCAACCAGCAAGATGATAATATGGTAATGATACCCATGAGCTCAGGGGAGGAACTATTTAATAAAAAAGGAGAGTATAATTTCATAGTAGTGAAAATTAAAGAAGGTGCAGATATTAAAAAAATATCGGAAGATATAAAAGATGCCTTGGAAAAGTCCATGGGGACGGATAATTTCAGTGTTTTAACTGCTGAACAGATGGCAAAATCAATTGGTGGAATATTAGGTGTTTTAACCATGTTTGTAGCAGGAGTTGCGGGGATATCCTTATTAGTTGGTGCAGTTGGAATCTCCAATACTATGCATATGAGCATCTTGGAAAGAAGAAAAGACATTGGGATTTTAAAAGCACTTGGTGCAGAAACCACGACGATACTATCAATATTTGTGGTTGAAGCAGGATTTTTAGGTTTATTAGGTGGGATTGTGGGCTTGATAATTGGTATAGGTATTGCCAAATTAGTTGAAATAATAGCTCAAAATATGGGGTATGGTATGATTCAAGCATGGATTTCATGGGAGCTCGCAGTTGGAGTTTTAGGGTTCTCATTTATTGTTGGAGTAATTAGCGGATATTTCCCTGCGAGAAGTGGGGCAAAATTAAATCCAATTGAAACATTAAGAGGGGAATAATGGCAATAATAGAAGGAAAAAATATTTGGAAAATTTATGGAACTGGAGAGGCAAAAACCTACGCTTTAAGAGGAGTAGATATTGCCATCGATGAGGGGGAGTTTTTAGCAATAATGGGACCGAGTGGTTGTGGAAAATCAACTCTTCTAAACATTTTAGGACTTTTAGACGTACCTACAAAGGGAGAGGTCCATATAAAAGGCAAAAAAACTACATTGATGAATGAAAATGAAAGGGCAATTTTTAGGAGAAAAATAAGTGGATTTATATACCAACAATTCCATTTAATAAAAACACTAACCTCCCTTGAAAATGTGGAATTGCCATTAATGCTTGATGAAAAAAATAAAGAATATAGAAGAAAGATAGCAAAGGAACTATTAAAACTTGTAGGTTTAGAGGATAGGATGAATCACTATCCTAACCAATTAAGTGGTGGACAGCAGCAAAGAGTGGCTATAGCAAGAGCATTAGCAAACAATCCAAAGATAATATTTGCAGATGAACCGACAGGAAATTTGGATAGCAAAAGCGGTGAAGTGATAATAAATATATTAAAGGAGTTACATGAAAAAGGAATAACGATTGTTATGGTTACCCATGATGCAAATTTAACCAAATATGCCACAAGGATTGTGAAAATGAAGGATGGAGAAATAATATCTCAACATTAAATTTTGAGATAAAAAGAATCTATATAACATAATAAAAACAGTAGACAAAATCCAACGCTACTGCCAAATTTTTACTAAAAGGTTATTTTTAGAGTAAGTGAAAATTAGTGTAAGAATATCCCGTAGTTTAATATAACCTCTGCAATAATTATGGACAAAGTTATCCCTATAACCTTTTCTGGCTCTATTCTTATTTTTGAAAGTGATTCATCCATATATCTTACTAATCCAGCACTTGTAGCAAGTCCTCTATCTTCTCTTTTGGACATCAAACCACCAAATTATTTGTAAGTTTTTATATAAAGAATCTTTATATACGAGTTTATATAAAAAGATTACATTATAATCCTGCCTGATGAGGATGATACTGGAGACCTGAGAGACAGGAATTATTTGGTTTTATTAATTGATGGGAGGAGTTGGGTTTTCTCGGAGCGAAGCGACGAGAACTTAAAAACCACAAGGTTTTAAAGTCCACGACAGGGGCAGAGACACGCTTGCGTGGCTGATGACGCCCAAGTCCAACGTGGACTTATGTCCATAAATGTCCATATTGGACAGACCCCTAATTTTTTATTATTTAAGTTTTGCTTAAAGTTCATCAATACAATTGTCGCATATGTATCTTCCATTTACAAGTCTTACAGGCCCTTGACTACCACAAACTTCGCAAATACCTTCAATATACTCATCCCCACGGTATGGAAGTTCCCCACCCATTTTACTCATTTCAGACATAATCTCAAAGATCTTTGGAGAGATTTTTGTTATGTCGCTGACTGTTATTATACCGAGGAGTTTGTCCCCTTCCACAACAGGGAGCCTTTTAACATTCTTCTCAGTCATCTTTTTTGCAGCATCCATTAATGTTGCTGTTGGGCTTATGACAACCAATTTTGTAGTCATTATATCCTTTATCAAAACATCTTTTGGCTTTAAATTCTTTGCTACTATATTTATAACCAAATCCCTCTCTGTTACAATACCCAAAGGTTTTGAGTCTTTTTCAACAACAACCACACAACCTATGTTATTATCTTTCATTATATTTGCTACATCGTATGCTGTTGTATCTACGTTAACAGTTATAACTGGAGTACTCATTGCATCACTAACAACCATATTAACTTCCATACTATCACCACACTAAAACAATTTTGTGAAATTTTATGATTTAAATATTTTTAAATTTTTCTAAATTATGTTGTTGAACTTTCTTCATCATCATACAACTCCTGTCCAACATTCATCTCTTCCATCAAACCCCTTGAACCCTCAAGTGTTTCAATTCTATACATGTATGATCTATACCAAATATCCTTTGGAAGAACTTTAACTGGAGATAACCTCCAAGCCCTTGTCTCCTCCTCATATCCCCAATTTACATAGTGGTTAAAGTTCCTTACAATATCTGTTATAACAACATTAAACTCATTAATTAAAATCTTTTGAAGGTTTCTCCATTTATCAATTGAAGATTCTCTCCTTGTTATTCCAAAGTATCCTGCACATCTTGGGCCTTTTAATGTTGCAATTCCCCTACCAATGAATGTCCTTACTGCATTTAATGTCTCTGGAGGGTCTGTTATAAAGGTATCGAACTTACCAACCAAGTAATCCGGTAATGGCTTTCTAATATCAAGAGTCAATATTTCAAGGTTGTTATAGCCAATCTCATCTGCAGTTTTTTCTATGAACTTTATCAACCTATCATCAATATCAACAACAGCAATTCTTTTTGGCAGTCCAGAGAGCATTAATGCAATACTTGTTAAATCATCATCCCCAAGGACAAATATCTCTTTGTTTAATAAATCCCCTCTCGAATGCATCATAACGACTCTTGAAACTGTTGTTTCAGGAGTGACATAACCCTGGTCAAATTCATGCAATGGATGAGGTCTGTTTTTGACAATTTCTTTAAATCTCTCTAAGGGTTCCTTAAAGTCATTCAAATCCACAGTTCTTCCTTCGCAGCATTTGCAAGTAGTGTTAATTTTTGGACCGATTCTGTATTCTTTTACCAACCCTTCCCCTTTATCTGTGAGGAGTATTCTGTTTTCTTTAATTTCCACATAACCCCTTTCTTTTAAAACATTGATAATATCGCAAACTAATGGCAATGGTTCCTCACTTATATCAACAATGCTCCAAAAATCATCACTTGCCATTATGGCACTTATAACCTCCCCTACACTGCGCTCGTAGACTGGAATTGATGTCCTTTCTTTTACCTTTGCTACTATCTCCCTCATTTCACTTCCCTCCCTTTCCACCGAACTGCAAATTCTGCATTTACTGATTTAAAATGTCTAGTTTTTATATATATTTTTTTCTACGATTTTTTTAATCTACTGACAGTGTGATTACGAGAATCCTTTCTTTATTAGCTCTTTACTGCACTCTTTAATCACTTCATAGAATGATAATCCATATTTGTGGCTTAAATATTCTATACAGTTTGATACCATTGCTATAAACCTAACAAACCCAATATTGCTCTTTTCAGACGTTAGGTAATTTCCCTCAACATCTAAAATCGATTTATCTCTTCTATGCTTTTCTTCTATCTTTGGTCTCTTCATATACTCGCTTATTATGTTCTCTGCCTTCTTTTATGGTTTGTAGAGACCAGATACTTAGGTTTTTCTGATTTTCCATCAACACTGCAACGATTTTAACTCTACCAACAT
>NZ_AGJL01000008.1 GCF_000243455.1 Methanotorris formicicus Mc-S-70
GATAGTTCTAATACACGAATTAAACTCTGACAATAGAAGAAAGAGCATATAAACAATTGCATTCGCTTTTTTGAGAATATTCTCACCATAAACAATTTTTATTCGAAAAATAGTAAAATGTTGTGGTAGAAATATCTTATCATAAATGCTATATCATTATATTCGAATATGCTTGCGAAAGTCCTATGCTAATTTTTTGGATTTGGATGTTAAAGGAGATATATGCTTTGTAGATTTATTTCCATATATGGAATCAGATATTTATTTAAAAAAGGCAAAGGAACTTGCTGATGAAGTAATTGTTGTTTAATTTATTCAACAGTAACACTCTTAGCCAATCCTCTTGGCTTATCAACATCTCTCTTTAACTCAACTGCCTTATAATAAGCAAGTAATTGGCATGCTGGGGCATAAACAAATGGACTAACCTCCTCCATAACATCCGGGACTTTTATAATTTCATCAACATCAACATCTATTGGAGAGATTGCAACAACCTTTCCATTCCTTGCTTTAATTTCCTCTATATTGGATAAAACTGAATTTAAAAGTTTGGAGTTTGATGGCGGAACTAATGCAATTGTATCCATATTTTCATCAATCAATGAAATAGTTCCATGCTTTAAGAATCCGCTACTCATTCCTTCTGCATGTAAGTATGTAATTTCTTTAAATTTCAATGCCCCTTCTAAGGCATTTGGTAGATTTATCCCCTTAGAGATGAATAAATAATTATGAACCTTTAAGTTCTCTGCAATCTTTTTTATATTTTTTCTCTCATTTAAAACTTCTTTTATGTAGTTGGGGATGTTTTTAATCTCCTCTTTATATTTACTCATATCTTTGCCAATAACTTCCCCATATTCAATAAACAACCTGTATAAAACCATCAACTGTGCCACGTATGTTTTTGTTGCACATACTGCTATCTCTATCCCTGCCCCCATCATAATTGTTATATCTGCCTCTCTTGTTGCAGTGCTTCCCAAAACATTTACAATCGTTGCTGTCTTTGCATTTTTACTCTTTGCATACCTTATTGCTTTTATTGTATCATAAGTTTCTCCACTCTGAGTTATTGCAATAACCAAGGTTTTTTCATCAACAACCCCCTTAATCAAAAACTCTGATGCATCTATTGGAATAACAACCTTCCCCAACTCAGCAAACCAATATTCAGATACCATTGCTGCATGTAGAGATGTCCCCATTGCAACGATATAAACCCTATCGCATTCAGTCATTAATTTTGCAAGTTTTTCTATCTCTTCTCCTGAAATTTTTGCAGAAACTTTTAATATTTCTGGTTCTTCCATAATCTCTTTTAGCATGAAGTGAGGATAACCTCCCTTCTCAGCACTTTCTATACTCCACTCTATCTCCATAACATCCCTGTCTATTTTTTTGCCATTGTTTTCAATTATTAATAAAAATTCATCATCCTTTTTAATAACCACAAAATCCCCATCTTCTAATGGTATCGCCTTGTTTGTAAATTCCAAAAAAGCGGAAATATCACTCCCTAAGAAGTATCCATCCTTCCCAACACCAACCATGAGAGGGCTTTCATTCCTTGCTCCAATTAATACATTCGGGAAGTTTTTGTTAATTATTGCCAATGCATAGGTTCCATTTAGTTTTTTTATGGCATTTTTAACTGCATTTATGTAATCATCTTCTGAAGGATTTTTATATTTTTTTAATTCCTCTTCAATTAAATGCGGAACTACTTCTGTATCAGTTTCTGATTTAAATTTGTGTCCTTTTTTAATTAATTCCTCTTTTAATTCTTTATAGTTGCTTATAATACCATTATGAACAACTGCAATTTCCCCTTTGCAATCTGTATGTGGATGAGCATTTTGTGTACTTACGTTTCCATGTGTTGCCCATCTTGAGTGCCCTATTGAGACACAACCACAAACATCCAAGAATCTCTCTTTTTTGGCAACTTCCTCAACTTTACCAACATTCTTTTTAATGATTAATTCATTATTATCCACAACACCAATTCCACAACTATCGTAGCCCCTATATTCTAACCTTAAAAGCCCTCTTAATAAAACTTCTGATGCCTTTTTATTCCCAATATATCCAATTATCCCACACATTGTTTCTACCTTTATTAAATTTTTAATTACTTTATAATAATATTTTTAACAACCTCTGCAATAGCCTCTGATAATGTGGGAGGAACGCTTTCACCGATCATGTTATACTGCGTATTTCTCCCACCAAAGAATACAAAATCATCGTCAAACCCCATTAACCTTGCATGTTCTCTAACAGTTAATAGCCTATCTTCGTAGGGATGAACAAACCTCCCCTTCCCCTTAACTGTTGGTGCTAATTTGTAGGGGTGAAGGCGGAACCAGTTTTCCATGACTTTATTTTTCCCCTCGAATTTATATAAACTTTCCCCCCATTTTAGTTTTGAAATTAATGCCAATTTTTTTGGAGATAGTTTTTGTATCTCATGATTTGGTGTGTTTTCATCTATACCACCAATAGCATCAACGACAACTTTCTTCTCTTGTTTTTTTGGTTTTAATTTTATGTTGGATATAAACATCCTTGCTCTTTTTGATGGATTTCCATAATCCTCTGCTCTTAATATGTTGAAATAAACCTTATGCCCAATATCTCCAAACAATTTTTTTAATTCATCTTTAATTTCTTTTATTTGTGGAACATTCTCCATAACAAAAATTAAATCATCGTTCTTTTTTGTAAAGTAATCAACATAGTTTATATAATAAAGGACGAGTTGCCCTATTTTATCCTTATATAGTCTATCCAATGGATTATCTTTAATTTTTATATTTGCCTTTGTGAATGGTTCACATGGTGGAGAACCGATAATTACATCGACCCTCTCTTTATTTATAAATTCATCAAACGCCATTGGCGGAATTCTCTTAATATCATCTACCCAGATCTTTGCATTTATATTGTGCATGTATGTTTTTGCAGAGGGTTTGAAGTTCTCAATTCCTGCCAATATATTAAAATACTTTTTAAACCCTATAGAAAATCCTCCGCATCCGCAAAATAAATCTATAACATTCGGTTTTTTATCCATAGAATTCACCAAAATTTTTATAATGGATTGATTATATTCTTTTAAGATTTTTAAAATTTTCTTAGGGGTATTCTTATGTTGGAGGATTTCAAACCAACAATAAATATAAATTATAAAGGGAAAACCATAACTTCCAATCAAATAAATATTTTAAAGGCAATTTTAAAAACAAAATCCCAAAATAAAGCAGCAAGGATATTGAAAATCCCGCCATCATCAATAAACATACAGATAAAGAGGCTTGAGAACAAGTTAAACACTAAATTAATTTATTCATCCCCCTCTGGGACAATGTTAACAGAGGAGGGTATAAAAATTATAGACCATTTTAACTCAATACAAAACCGACTAAAAGATAATGAATTTATTGCCTGTGGGTTTGTTAGTGGTGAGATAGGGAAACTTTTATTTGATGATGTTATTGTTTCTTCATTTGATAATGTTTTGAAGTTATACAATATGGGATTGACAAAAATTATTGGTGTTGATGACCCATATTGGAGTTTTAGGGTTATGGATGGTAGATTTTTAAGAAGCGAAGGCGGGTTGGGGATGGAGAAAGACGGGGATGTTTACCCCATTGCTTATGATTACTTTGTTATGGTTTATAAGGATGAGTTTGACTTCAAAAATTTGGTTGGGATTAGATACTCTGCCCAAAGGATTGTATGGAAGATTCTAAAAAATGAAGGAATTCCTTTTAAAATAACAACAGTTGTAAAAAACCCACTCCATGCAATTGAGTTAGTTGAAGACGGATACAGTTTATTTTTAAATAAGAGTTTTTCAAGATACATTAACAAATGTAATATAGAAGAACCAAAGTTCTATGAAAAAACAAAGCATACCATCAACTTTATCGGTGATTTAAATAACATGGAAAAATTAATTGAAAAGAGGAAGAAAAAAATTAAAAGAATTGGATTTGATGTTATATATTGATTATTGTGGTACTTTACCCCCCGGTACCATAACAGTTAATTTAACCTGTTTAACACCTTTTTGAGCAGTTAGTTTATCAGTTAATTCTTTTATTTCCTTTGCATCTCCTCTAACCAATATAACCTCCATGCAATGGTCGTGGTCTAAATGCACATGAAGGGTTGCCACAATAATATCTGCATAGTCGTGCTGAATCTCTGTTAATTTTTCTGTAACATCTGACATGTGGTGGTCGTAAATAACATTAATCGTTCCAGCCCTTTCCCCTTCTAAACTATGTATCCACTTATGCTTTATTATATAATCCCTTATAGCATCCCTTATTGCTTCACTCCTGCTTGCATAACCCCTTTCTGCAATAATCTCATCAAATTCACTGAGTAATTTCGTTGGAAGGGATATACTTATTCTATCCATGTCCACCATATTGTTACCCCTTTGTAGTTTTTACAATTCTTCATTATTAATAATTGATAATATATATTATTAACTGATATATAAATCCTTGCATATAATATAATACTAAGTGGTGATAGCATGAGTGTAATAATAGGGTACTATGGGAAAAATGGAGCCGTATTGGGCGGAGATAAAAGACGTATTATGTTCAGAGGCGATGTAGAAAAAAGAAAAATGCTTGAAAAGTTATTATACAATGGAGAAATTAAAAATGATGAAGAATTATTAAAAAAGGCAGAAGAACTTGGTATTAAGTTGCATATTGAAGATGGTAAGAAGAAGGTTAGGAAAATAGGAAACGATGTTTTAGTTGGAGAAGTAAAAACCATAGGAATCGATTCAAAGAGGAGAAGGGTTTACCTAACCAAAGGAAAGTGCATGATTGTTGATGTATTCAATGATGAAATAAAAAACAAATTAATAAAAACAGGTTCTGGAGTTGTGGTTTTTGGAAATAAATATGTAAAAAAAATTGCTGAGGATGAATTTAAAAAGATTGGACATAGATTAACTATGATGAGTTTGGAGGAGATTAAAGACATTATTGAAAATATCTTCAAAAAGTATGATACCCCATCAGTAAGTAAGGAATACATCGTTGTATATACAACAAAAGAGTGTAAAAATTTGGAAGAGGTGGTAAAGAAGGATTTAGATGAGTTATTTGAATATAGAGAAACATTGAGAAAAAAGATGATTGATTTTAGTAAAGTCATGACCATTGTGAACAAGATTGTAAAGAATGGAGAAGTTGGAGTAGTAAAAAATGGAAAACTTGTTTTATATGACAAATACATTGCAATAGACAAAATTTGCCCAAATCCAAATATATTCAATGATATTGAAATTAGGGGGGATGTTGAAGAGGGAGATGTTGTTGTTATAGAAAATGGAGAAATGAAGATTAAAGGAAAAAATACACCTGTTTTTGTTGATCACATCATTTGCGAAAAATAATCAGTCCAATTTTACTTTTTTTCCAAGTAATCCTTCAATATCGATATTTCCACTTTTTATTTCCAACATTGCATTTGAATAATTTTTACATTTGTAAGTTTTCCATGGCTTTAGGTTCTTTACTACCTCAACAACTTCACCATCTTTGAAAAATATTACATCTATCGGATATCTCATAAAAAACGTGTGTATGTGGAGTTTTCTGTTGTTGTATAGGAAAAGCATACCTTCATCATCCCCAATATCCCTCATCATTAAACCAAACGCCCGTTTTAAAAAATTATCTGCCAATATTATTTTATATTCTTTATCTCCTAATTTGACCCTTTTTATTTCATTTGCTCTACCCATATTTTCCCCTAACGCTTTGGATGATATGGAACTGGAATGTATTGAACTGAAGGTCTCTGATTTATTGGTTGTTGATATAAGTCAAACAACTCATAGACCTTCTTTGGAACGTTGGTGTTAACTTCTATTCCCAATTCCTTCAATTTTTTAACAGTCAATGGATAGTCATGTGTCCAAACACCATGTGATAACGTTTTTGCCAGTTCCTTTGCCTTTTCTTCATCCACCTTATCTCTTAATAACTCAAACACAAATTCCTCAACTTGGTTGATTGCTTTTTTAGAAATATCCGCTAAAATTAGGGTTTCGTCATCCAACTCATCAACATGTTTCATTTCTAAGGTTTTTAATATAGATGCTGCTGGATATTGACCAATTTGAGGATCCACTGGACCCATAACTGCATTTTTGTCCATTATTATCTCATCTGCTGCAAGTGCTATCAAACTTCCCCCACTCATTGCATAGTGCGGAATTATTGCCGTGGTTTTTGCTTTATGTTCCTTTAAAGCCATTGCTATCTGTTCTGCTGCTAAAACCAAACCTCCTGGTGTGTGGAGGATAATGTCTATTGGCATATTGTCTGGTGTCATCCTTATTGCCCTCAAAACCTCCTCCGAGTCCTCAATACTTATAAATCTATATATCGGAATTCCAAATAAAGCCAGTTGCTCCTGCCTGTGAATTAAAACAATAACCCTTGTTTTTCTCTCTGCTTCCAATTCCTTTATACATTTGTATCTCTGCAACAATCTAAACTTAAACATCATTTGTGGATATATTAGCATGAATATGAAAAATAGCCAAAACAGACCGGAAAACGGATCCATAATCTACACCTGTTTCAGTAACTTATACAGATTAATTTTTTCAGCAATTAATTATTTAATACAATCTCTAATTTTAAACTTAATGTTCCAAAATCCCCCTCCAATTTCTGAAGTGGATAAATAGTCAGATATGTCTTAATTGGTATTAAAGATTTACTTAAATTATTTAATTGGAAAGTTTTAATAAGGATATTTGCAATCCCATAAAATTTTAAGTTCATTGAATTAATTAGGGGTAATCTTACACCTAAATCATTAGAACTGGAAATAGGTGATAGTTAATCGTTCGATGGTTTTTTTGTATGAGAAGGGCAGGTTTATCCTCAAATGCTTTATGGTTTGGTTATTATAGCATTCTGAGATACCTTTAAATATCAGTACACTAATACCAGATTAATGTATTTAAATTATAATAACTATTTAGGGGTGTGCCAATGAGCAACATCAATGTAAACACCATTAGAATCAAACCATTATTATCAAAATCACTCCCATTACCTGATGAAACTATGGCTCTCAAATATGTTGTATTAGAGCCTGTGGGATTTCCTATAAAAGTAAGTAGCGAGAACGTTAGAGTCACTACTGATGACCCAAAATTATTCAATTTTTATGCGAGGGACCAGTGGGCTGGCGAGATTGTTAAAGAAGGAGATTATTTATTCGATAACACAATCATCCCTGATTACGCATTTAAAGTTGTTTCAACATACCCAAGAGAGGGAGGAATTGTAACAAAAGATACCCTATTCAAATTAGAGACCCCAAAGGTTGTTAAGAAGGACTTTAAAAAAGCGAGATTTAGTGATATTGTCGGTCAGGAAGAGGCAAAGAGAAAATGTAAAATTATTATGAAATATCTTGAAAACCCAGAGTTATTTGGAGACTGGGCTCCAAAGAACATCCTCTTCTACGGCCCTCCAGGAACAGGGAAGACGTTATTAGCAAGGACTTTAGCAACAGAAACTGATGTTCCCCTCTTCCTAATAAAAGCACCAGAGTTAATAGGGGAGCATGTTGGTGATGGTTCAAAGCAGATTAGAGAACTCTATGAGGAGGCATCAGAAAATGCCCCATGTATTGTGTTTATTGATGAACTTGATGCTATAGCATTGAGTAGGCAATATCAATCATTAAGAGGGGATGTCTCTGAGGTAGTTAATGCTCTATTAACTGAACTCGATGGAATTAAGGACAATGAAGGGGTTGTAACTATTGCTGCAACAAACAACCCAAATATGCTTGACTCTGCAATTAGAAGCAGGTTTGAGGAAGAGATTGAATTCAAATTACCAAATGATAAGGAAAGATTAAAAATTATGGAACTCTATGCAAAGAAGATGCCAATACCAATTAAAGTAGATTTAAGAAAGTATGTTGAAAAAACCAAAGGTATGAGTGGTAGGGATATAAAGGAAAAATTCTTAAAACCTGCATTACATAAAGCAATATTGGAAGATAAAAACTTTATTGGTAAGGAGGACTTAGATTCTTCATTAAAAAGAATATTTGGAGATAGAAAAGAACCTCTACATTTATATGGATAAATTTGCTATTTCTTTAAAAATTTTGCTTTTCTTTTTATTAAAGTATATCCATATATTTGAGTTTAATATTTATATATACAAAAAATGCCAAAGGGAAATCATGATACCCATATTTGTTAATTTGGAAGGTTTTAAAGTTGCCATTTTTGGATTTGGAGAAGTTGGGAAGAGGAGGGCAAAGAAGTTATTGAAAGCAGATGCAGATGTGGATATCTATTCAAAAACATTTGATACTGGAGGATTCGAAAAAAAAATTAATTTTATAAAATGTGATGTAAATGAAATATCTGATGAGGATTTGGAAAAAATCATCAAAAAATACGATATAATAGTTGCTGCAATTGACAAAAAAAACAATGATAGGATCGTAAAAATTGCAAAGAGACTGGGAAAGTTTGTAAACTCCGCCACATTTGAGGATGAGGCAAATTTGATTATTCCCGCATGCACTGAGGTTGGTGGTGTTTTATTTGCAGTATATACAAAAGGAAAAAGCCCTCTAATAGCAAGGGAGATAAGAAAGTTGGTTGAAAACTATTTGTTATCTCATGAGGAAGATTTAATCATCCAAAGTTACGTAAGGGAAAACTTAAAAGAAAAAATCGATAATCAGAAAAAAAGAAAAGAAATTCTTGAAGAACTATTCAGGAATGATAAATTTAAAAAGGAATTATTAAAATTAATTGAAAAATATAGCATACATGATTTATCACACTTAAAAAATTAATCATGCAAAAGGTGTTAAAAATGTATGCTTTAGTTTATATCACCGCAAGCAATCGCGAAGAGGCAAAAAATATAGTATCTCATCTTTTAGAGAATAGATTAGTAGCATGTGCAAACATCTTCCCAATAGAATCCATGTATTGGTGGAAGGGAAGAATTGAAAATGATGGTGAAGTAGCAATAATATTGAAAACAAAGGAAAAATTGGTAAAAAAGATTATTGAAGAGGTTAAAAAACTCCACAGTTACACAAACCCCTGCATTATTGCAATACCAATAATTAATGGCTCAGAGGAATTTTTGAAGTGGATTGACGAAGAGACATCCAATTGTTAATTATTTTTAATTATTTTTTATTCTCAAATAACTTATAACACCTATTATAATTGAAAATATGGCTGAAACTTTGAACATGTTTGATATTCCTAAAATATCAGATAAAAATCCAAAGAATATTGAACCTATGAACATCCCTATATTCATACTCGTTGTAAAAAGCCCCATGGCTTCTCCTTTTCTATGTGTTGGAATGTCTTTAATTGCAAGGGATGTTGTGGATGTGGTTGATATTGAACTTCCAATTGCCACAATTGTTAATGAGGTTAATATACTTAGAATTGAGGATGACATTGATAACATATATATTCCAAATGATATTATAAAAATTCCAAATATTATCATTACATTCCCAAATCTATCGTAGAGTCTTCCAAAACTCCTTTGTAGAAATGCCATTAAAAGATTGGTTATTGCAATCATAAAACCAACACTACCTATAGAAATATCATAACTGGTTGCATATAATGCTAAATAAGCAATTATTCCCGCATTTACCATTACATTAGATATGTTGATAACAAAAGAAGATAAAAAATTTCTATTTTTTAAGAATTCAAATGAAAATAACTTAATTTTGTTTTTTTTAATATTTTTTATGTCTCTATTAAAAGCAATATCTTCCAACTTCGTATAACTTATAATTGCCGCCAAAATTCCCAAAAATCCACAAAAATAGAATGGTGTTTTAATCCCATAAATATCAGCAAGAGTTCCACCTATAAACGGCCCTATTCCAAAACCCAATGTAATTGCAGAATTAAAGAATCCCATATACTCTCCCAATCTTGCCCTTGGGGCTATAGATGCCACATAAGAACCTGCTACTGGTGTTACAAAAGAGGAAAAAATTCCTGTGAAAATTCTAACAATTAAAAGACCCAAAACCGTATCAACAAAATTATACATTAATGTAAAAACCCCATAAAAAAGCGTTCCACTCACAATAAAAAATTTCTTCCCATATACATCAGACAAAACCCCAACAGGAATTTGAGCTATTGTTCTTGCAAGTGCAAATGAACCAAATATTAAACCAATCTCAAAATTTGTCGCCCCTAAAGTTTGGGCATATATCGCCATAATAGGGGCGATAAAACCAACACCAAGCATAGTTGTAAAGGCAGTAATCCAAATAACAAACATACTCCTTTCTAACCCCATAACATCACCTAAAAATATTAAAAATAAAAAAATAAATAAAAATTTGGAAAAAATGATAATGATAAGTTATTGCTGTTTCTTTTTCAAATGATAGTACCCTATTGCCATTAAAGCAATTACAATTGCTATTAACCCAACATAAGTTCCAAAGTTTCCTCCAGTGGAATTCTCGACAACCACTTTTAAAGGCTTTTGGGAAATGTAAACGTTGTCATCTCCCTCATCCCTATCTCCTGCACACCTAATTTCAAGTGTTATTATGTATTCTTTTGGATTTGCATCATTATCTACATCAATAACAATAACTCCAGTTCCATTTTCTCCAGGATATAAAGTCCCTATCGTATCACTTTTCTGCGGATAGTCAAATGGCTGCCCAGAGTTTCTTATTGCAGAAATCTTGACATTTTCTGCCTTTTCATTACCAATGTTTTTAACGGTTATATAAACCTTATTTTCTTTCCCTGCCTCTACTTTAACCTCTTTTGTGAGTATTTCAAATATTGGCTTTGGCTTTATGTATATGGTTATTGTCTTTGTTGTAGAGTGTTCTTTGTTGAATATATCCAAATAGGTTATATTTATTGGCACTTCATAATGCCCAGATTTTGCATATTTATCAACATCTATGTAGAAGGTTACTGTTTTTGACTCCCCACCATGCAAGGTTCCAATGTTCTTTATATTGCAACTGCTCCAACTGTCTTTAAATGGATATTTGGCAATTAAATTAAGTCCGACATCTTTTGCCTCACCATGACCGTTGTTTGTTACCGTCACATCTATCTTGCAGTATGTATCACCAGGCTTTATTTCCTTCGGTTCTGTCACAACGTTACTTATGCCAAGTAAAATATCTCCTCTCACAACAAATCCAAGGTTTATATTTTCTGTTCTCTGGGTTCCATCTTCATCTATCCATGTTATTGTTGAGGGGATTATGTAAGAGTTCTCTAAGGCATTATCTGATGTATGAAGTTTTATATACAAAGTTCTTTTTTCATTTGGTTCCAATCCTCCCAAGTAGAACTTTGTTTTATCCACTGGTGAGATGAAGTTGTTGTTTCCAAGATTTAAAGATACTTCCTTTGCAGTTCCTGTTCCTTTATTTATTATGGTTATTGGGATTGTTTGAGTTTTTGCAGGGGTTAAAGTTAAATTATTTGCACCTATCTCAAAGTTTGCAATCCCATAAACTGGCAAATAATACACCTTGGTAAATTCATGATGGGTAATGGTTTTCTCTCCATTATCATCCTTAACCTCATCATAACTAACCGTAACATCGATTCTATAATCCCTTGAAGGGGCGTTCTCATCAACGTGGAGTTTAAAGTAAACGGTATCACTCTCTCCTGTGTTTAAATGGGAAATTGTTGCTTTTCCTATCTCTGGATTAACCTGTCTTAACTCAAATGGGTAATGAGGAGTTATTTTAACAGTTATGTCCCTAATTTCATTATCGTAGTTATCGTTTGTTATTTTAAACCAAACATCAACATCATCCCCTGGATGTATTTTTAATGGCTGATATTGAGGGCTATCTATTTGAAGGGCATTTACACTAAGTAGTATGGAGAATACCAATGGAATTACAAACAATTTTTTAAATCTTAATATCTTTTCTATTTTAATCAGCATCATTACCACCTTTTATTTTCTTAATATCACTCCTTCCTGCAGTTGTCTAAATTAGGTTTTTAATGTGATTCTTTGCCTTTTATTTTCTTAATTAGTGGCATAACATACCTCTCTTCAATGATTATCATTGCTGGCAATAAAGTCAGAACTGCAACCATACAGAAAAAGATCCCCAAAGCACAAACCTTTCCAAGGTTTGCCATCATTGGTAGCGGGGCTAAAACTAAAGCAAGGAAACCAACAACTGTTGTTGCTGTTGTAGCCATGACTGCAGTTCCTGTTTGGACAACTGCTGTTTCTATTGCCTCTTTTACCGGTCTTTTCTTTTTTCTTTCCTCTTCATATCTATGCATTAAGTGGATTCCATAATCAATTCCCATACCAAGTAATAATGAACCCATTCCTGCTGTTGCCATGTCCAAGGGAACTCCTAAGAGCCCCATTGCTCCTCCAGTCCAAATAACTGCTATTAAGACAGGCATTAAAGGCATTACTGAAGATATTGGCTTTTTGAAGTATAAGAACAATACCACCAAAACACCAATTAAACCTACCATTGTTGTGAAAGATTGGCTTTCTTTCATTAACTCATCCATCAACTTCCTCATTGGTGGAGTTCCTGTGCAAATAACCTCAACTCCAGGAGGGAATGGTGTTTCATCAATTCTCTCATTTACATCATCCAAAACTCTCATCAACTTCTTCTGATCCCCACCTGCATCAGTATAGGCATTAACAACAACCATTGAGAAGTCATCATTAAACATCTTCGCCTTTTGCTCATCTGAAAGAGAGTTGTAAATTCTCTTTACAGTATCAATGTCATTGGGCACAACTCCTCCGTTTGCAGTTATTATAACATCAACAGGGGAACTAACTCCAGTTATCCCATCAATTCCTTTTAAATCATCTTCAAGATACTTTATCGCCTTTAAAACCCTTGGATCTCTTATATCAACAACTTTATCAGAACTATCAGACGGCTTTAGTTTTATACAGATGGTTATGATGTCCGTTCCTCCAAAGTTGTCCCTAACCTCGTATAGCGTTTTAATTATTGGGTTATCTTGAGGAAGCATCTTCTCAAATGCTGTTTGAGATTTTATATTTGTTGCAGATAATCCAGCAAAGATCGTAATGATGAGTATAATTAAAATCATTAGAAAGGGCTTTTCTTCTGAAAAGTTTGCTATCTTTTTTAGTATCTCTTCAAGCATTTATACCACCATATCTATGCCCTGGCAAGACATTTTTGAAACTAACATTCTAATCTGTTGAGAAGTTCCAAAACCTTCTCTGAAACTTTCTTCATCTTTTCAATACCTTTTAATTTCCTTTTTATGAATTCTTTTTCTTCTCCTTCAGATTCCTGTTCCATTTCTTTTAATTTCTCGTAGGTATTGGTTATCATTGTATGTTTCTTGTTTACTATGTCCTTATATAATGAAAATCCATCCATTGCTTCATAGTAATTTTTTCTCTCCCCTTTAATCCACACCTTCTTTACAAAACCCAATTTTTCAAGTTTATTTAATGCCATACTTACATTTCCTTTGCTAATTCCCAATTGTTCCATTATATCTGCTATGCATAACGGCTCATCGGATAAATAAAGGATTGCATAAACCTCTCCAACAGATTTACTTAAACCATGAATCTTAGCAATTTCTGAGAATAACTCTATAACTGCCTTTTTTACCTCCTCCATAATTACACCATTATTCCATTTTCTTCTTATTTTGAATCTTCAATGATTGTTGGCATTTTCTCACCTTAAGGTTAAGTTCAAAATGTTCAAAATTTTCTGAACAAATTGAATATATGATACTATATAAAGTTTACGTTTTAAAGTTAAGAACAATTTATAAAATTGTTTTTTATAGTTTGATGTATAAGAAATGAATAAAAAATTATATGGTGATAAAATGAGGAAAGTAACCGTCCGTTCCCCAGCAACATCCGCTAACTTAGGGCCTGGATTTGATGTATTTGGTTTGTGTTTGGAAGAGCCTTATGATATAATTAGCGTTGAGAAAATCGAGGATGGCATAAAAATTGAGGTTGATGGGGAAAAAAGTGGAGAAATTCCAACAGAACCTGATAAAAATACCGCTGGTGTTGTAGCAAAGGCAATGATGAAAGATTTTAACATAAAAGAAGGTATAAAAATTCACATAACAAAGGGAATAAAACCAGGTAGTGGTTTAGGAAGTAGTTCAGCATCTTCTGCTGGTGTTGCCGTTGCTATAAGTGAATTATTTAATTTAAAACCCTCAAAATTAAAGTTGGTTGAATATGCTGCATTGGGAGAGGGTGTTGCTGCTGGTTCTCCACATGCTGATAACGTTGCTCCAGCAATATTTGGTGGATTCACAATGGTAACAAACTACAACCCATTGGAAATATTACATGTTCCTGTTGAAATGGAAGTTTTAATTGCCTTGCCAGACATCCAAATAAGCACAAAAGAAGCGAGGGAAATCTTACCTAAAAAAATTGAGATGGGAGAGATGATAAATAACGTTGGTAAGGCATGCGGCATGGTTTATAGTTTATTCAAAAATGATATTGAATTGTTTGGGAAGTATATGATGATGGATAAGGTTGTTGAACCTCGTAGAGCAAAATTAATCCCGAAATATGAAGAAGTTAAGGAAAAAGTTAAAGATAAGGTTTATGGTATAACCATCAGTGGTGCAGGACCTGCTATAATTGCAATTCCAAAAAAGGAATATATTTTGGAAGTTAAGGAGTTATTTGAAGATGTTTGGGGAAGGGTTTATTTAACAAAAGTTGGAGGCGGAGTTAGTGTTTTAGAAAAATTGTAATTAGATTCTTTAATATCATCTATTAAATTTTTTAATTAACTGTTGTATCTTGAAATTATTTCGCCATAATTTTTCATACGCTAATCACCTCCTTATCACACTCTACACCATAATAAACTTCATAAGGCGTCTTAAAATTAAGAGAACGATGTGGTTTTACTCGATTATACCAATCTACGAACTCTTCTAAACTATTGAACATATATAATCGATACTCCACCTTTCTATTTATCCTTTTAACTTTTCCTATTGTTTGGGATGTCTAACAGAGGTTCTTATATGCAAAATCCGATTTTCCAGTAGAAACTTCTGGAATTTAGATACCCCTCCTCTCGCAGGAACGAATTGAGTTCCATTATCGGTTAATATCTTTTTAGGTTTCCCATACTTTTTAAAGTAGAAATTACAACGTCTGATGTCGCTTCTTCATACAACTTAACATGTAAAATATATCTACTATGGTCGTCTATTATTAGCAGTAGGTTAATTTTTGAGTTAATCAATTTACATTAACATAAAATTTAAATATAGTATTCAATTTAATTTAACAGTGTAGCATGGAGGTGGTATTTTGATTAAATCAAAATGGCTCTTGATAGGATTGATTGGAATGATAGGTATTGCATTATGTGGTTGTGTAAATCAGACATCTAATGCCAGTGAAAAACCTACTCAATCAACCACCCCACAAACAAGTAAAGTAGAAAACAAAGTCTTAAAAATATTCCATGCTGGAAGTTTATCCGTGCCATTTTCTGAATATGAGAAGATGTTTGAGAAGGAACATCCAAATATCGACGTGCAGAGAGAACCCGCAGGAAGTGTAATGTGTGTCAGAAAAATTACAGACTTGGGTAAAAAAGCAGATATCTTAGCATCAGCAGATTACTCATTGATTCCACAAATGATGATGCCAAATTATGCAGATTGGTATATAATGATAGCAAGGAATGAACTTGTTTTAGCATACACAGACAAAAGCAAATATAATGACGAAATAAATTCAGAAAATTGGTATGAAATATTGAATAAACCTGGGGTTAAATTTGGTTTCTCAAATCCTAACGATGACCCATGTGGTTATAGGAGTCAGATGGTCATGCAGTTGGCAGAGATTTACTATAAAAATCCAGAAATATATGATAATTTGGTCTTAAAGAACTCAAACATTAAAGTTGAGAAGGAAAATGACACCTACACAATATTAGTTCCTAAGGATATAAATGTAAATACAAACAAAATTGTCTTAAGAAGTAAAGAAACAGATTTATTGGCTCCTTTAGAAGCAGGTGCCTACGATTATCTCTTCATATACAAAAGTGTCGCAAACCAGCACAACTTAAAATACGTTGAACTCCCAAAAGAGATAAACCTTGGTTACTATGAGTATGCAGATACCTACAAAAAAGTTAGGTTGGAACTACTTAGCAAAAATAAAACTCTGGTTGCAAAACCAATTGTCTATGGTTTAACCATCCCAAAAAATGCACCTAACAAAAAAGAAGCAATTGAGTTTGTTAAACTTATCTTAGAGCATCCAGAAGTATTTGAAAACAATGGACAGCCAGTTATCAACCCAGTAATTGGATTTGGAAACATCCCTGAAGAAATAAAGCCATTAGTAAAAATAGAATAAATTATTCTCTTTTATTTTTTATAACTGATAGTGTGATTTAACACTATTAAAATTAAAACCAAAAAATAGAAATAGATAGCACTTAAATAACTTATTAAAAAACGGTGAAACCTCCATGCTAACAGCACTTAATAATATACTCACTAATTCTATAAATAGTTTAAGATTTAACTGTTCAGAGGGATTATCCAAGTTCGCACAGGTTAGAATCATAATAATAAAAATTATTTCGATTTATACTACAATAAAACCACTTAGCAAAAAATCAACAGATATATTTATCGAAATTATTAGATTTCTATTTCACATAGATATCGGGACGGTCGTAGGAGACACTTTTGTAACGACAAAGAAAATTATGAAGAAATCTAAAGAATTAGGGATGGAATATATTGGTAAACTTAGGAAAAACATTATAGTCGAGTATTTCGGTAAGAAGGTTAAGGTAGAAGAATTGTTTAGGAAGGATTTTAGCGAAGATAAGCTTAAATTAAGGACTGTTAATGGAATAGAGTTTAGATTATCTGCTAAAATCGTGAATATCTCCGATGTTGGTAAAGTTAAAATCGTTGCAGTGTTTATGGAAAATCAGAGATTAGACGAAATGCTTCGCATTTCGTTGCTCGCTTACTTCGTAAGCGAAAACCCAAGTATTTAGTATCTACAAGCTATAAAAAGAAGGCAGAGGATATTATAAGCGAGTATATGAAGAGACCGAAGATAGAAGAAAAACATCGAAGAGACAAATCGATTTTAGAAATCGAAGGAAACTATCTAACGTCTGAAAAGAGCAATATTGGATTTGTTAGATTTATGGCGATAGTATCAAACTGCATAGAATATTTGAGATACAAATATGGACTATCATTTTAAAGTGGCTAAAGAGTGTAGTAAGGAACTAATAAAGAAGGAATATTGTAATCACACTGTAGTTTTATAAACATTTTTCAAAAAAATAAAATTAAATCTTATAGATACCCGCTTATTTTATTGATATCGACTAATTTTTGCTCTCCACTAACCATATCTTTTAAAGTAACTTTTCCTTCATTCAACTCCTTACTACCAACAATAATAACCTTTTTAATACCTTTTGTGTTTGCATAATCTAATGCCTTATTTAACCTTCTCCCCATCAATTCAACTTCAACGATTTTGTTGTTTTTTCTTAATGTATCCGCTATATCTAAGCACACCTTTATTAATTCCTTATCCTTCTTCACTGGAGTTATTAATATTGCCTCTTCTTCAACCTCAAAGTCTTCTATGTTAAGCATAATCCTATCAAAACCATAGGCAAATCCAACCGCTGGTGTTGCCTCTCCTCCAAATGTTTCTATTAAATTGTCATATCTTCCTCCACCGCAAACCTGCCTTGCCCCCTCTCTTCTTCCATAAATCTCAAATACCATTCCAGTGTAGTAATCAAGGCCTCTCGCAATTCCCAAGTTTATAACATAATCATGCCTTACAAAATCCAATATCTCCTCGAGATTCTCCACTGCTTCAATTGCCTTTGGATAATCTTTTAAGTCTTCTTTAACTTTTTCCAATATTTCTCTTCCTCCCCTATACTCCAAAACTTTAAAGATGACGTCCTTCTTCTCTTCACCAATCTCTTCATTTAAAAACTTCTCAAGACCATCTATATCTTCCTTATCAATCAAATGCCTTATTTTGTTTTGTGTTTCAACGTCCAATCCCATTTCATCAAACACTCCCCTTAAAACTCCTAAATGCCCAATATGAACTTCAAAATCCATATTTATGCTTTTAAGTCCCTCAATTGCAAGGTTTAATACTTCTGCATCTGCCAATGGACTTTTACTCCCAATCAACTCACATCCCATCTGCCAAAATTCCCTATATCTTCCTGCCTGTGGTCTCTCATATCTAAAACAGTTTGCAAAATAATAAATTTTAAGAGGTTTTGGCAACATCTTCAACTCATTTATATAAAATCTCGCTACTGGGGAGGTGAGTTCTGGTCTTAATGCCATTTCCCTGTTTCCATGGTCTTTAAATACAAAAAGTTGCTTCCTAATCTCTTCTCCTGTTTTCTTTGCAATTAAATCAAAGGATTCAAAAGTTGGGGTTAAAATTTCTTTATAGTTGTAACTCTCTATAACCTTCCTCATTTTGTTCTCAATGATTCTCCTCTTCCTCATCTCTTCTGGTGTAAAGTCCCTTGTTCCTCTTGGTTTTTGAAACATCATTCCACCTTAAATTATAAATTTTTAAAAAATTAACAAAATGAAAAAAATGGATAAAAAATTATTCTTTGCTCAGTATCTCATTTAGATCTTTTTCCATCATGTGTCCTTTAACTTCAACCTTTACACTCTTTACGCCTTCAATACCTTTAACTACTTCCTTTGCATGCATTGCCATCCCTAAAACACTCATACATGCAGGATTTGTTGGGGTTAATGTAAAACTAACATTCCCCTCATCATCAACTTCAACATCACTTATCAATCCCATATCAACAATACTAATCCCCATGTGAGGATCGGCAACTCTTTTTAATGCATTTATTACATCTTCTTTTGAAACCATAATCTTCCACCTTCCTAATCATTTTATTGCAAATGGACTTGCGTTATATGAGCACGTACCTTCATAAAATTAAAAGGTAAATTGTGCTCTATTGAAAATTTTAACCATATAAGTTATGTTCTTTTAGAAATATTTATTATACCCAAATAAACAATATAGAATTCACAAACGACTATATAAATAAAGTTCTATTTTATATTTTCGTTTCCCATAAATAAAACCCAAATAACAAAAAACCCTTTTGTAAAATTTTACTGAACCTAAATCGGTTGGGTGTTGTTTTATGTATTTGGTGGTTCCAGACACAAATTTTTTAATATATGCATTTAAGCATAAGATAAATTTCGACTATGAATTAGAAAGAGCATTAAACGCAAAGTATAAGATAGTTGTACTAAAATGTGTTTATGATGAATTACAAAAACTCCAAAAGGAATTAAAAGGTAAAGAAAAACTATCAGTATCTTTGGCATTAGAGATGATTAAAAAATATGATATCGTTGATTACAACAAAGGTCACTACACGGATGAGATAATTATAAACTTTGCAAAGGAAAATAAAAACATAGTTGTATGCACAAATGATAAAGAATTAAAAAACAAACTTATTGACTTAAACATCCCAATAATATTTGTTAGACAGAAGAATTACTTTGATATTATTGGACTTATATGAAAAATATTAATTTTAATTAAAAGGAGGGGTTATTTTTGGAGTATTTGTTGATATCTTCAAAAAAAGATTTAGCAAGCCAAAATATAAAAGATTGCATTGAAGATTATGGATTTGATGTTTTTGAGGTTGATGAGGAGTTGATTCAAATTACACAGAAGGATTTACCAAAGGCAGATGCATATATTTTTTTATCGAAGCACAGAAGTGAAAGTGGAAAGCCAACATTAACAGTTCATACGCCAGGAAATTTAACAGAAGATAACAGTTTTGGTGGAAATAAAGAGGAAATCTGCCCATGCGATCCTATTTTAAATACCCTATTACTAAGAAATATATTCAAACACAACAACCAGTATAAAGAAAAGATAGACATTTTTGATGTTTCTTTTGAAGTTGTTCATCATGGACCTTCAGATTTAAACGCTCCAGCAGTATTTGTGGAAATTGGAAGTTCTGAGAAAGAATGGGTTATAAAAGAGGCAGGAGAGATTATTGCAAAAGGTGTAATAGATACAATTAACCAAATTAAAAACATCAAAGATGTAGAGGATAGGATTATTGGATTCGGTGGGGGACATTACGCACCAAGATTTACAAATTTGGCTTTAAATAATTGTTATGTTGGTTATATAGTTCCAAAATATGCGTCAATATCCAATAGAGTCCTTGAACAGATGATCAACAAGCAGAAGTTTGATTACATTGCCTTTGATTGGAAGGGTTTGAGAGGAGATGACAAGAGAAGATACATTAAATTTTTTGAAGAAAGAGGAATACCTTGGAAAAAAATATAAAACATCATTTAAAACTAAATTGAAATTTAAGATAATTATTTATCTTTATTGCAGATAGGTATCTCAGGAGGCGTTCTAATGTATTCAAACGTGTTTAAAAATATACATTTGAATACATTCGGAATAAATAAAATTAAAAATAAGGACCATATACAACAAATACTTAACAGTGTTACATAAAATTGAAATCAAAATTAACCAATCCAAAAATTTGAGAGTTGAGGTATTATGAAATGCAAAATATGCAAAGGAGAGGTATATATAACGATAAAATATCCAAAAATGGCTCTGTGTAAGGAGCATTTCATAGAATATTTTGAGAAAAGAGTTAAAAAAACCATCAAAAAATACGAGATGATTAAACCGGAAGATAAAGTGCTAATTGCCATTTCTGGTGGAAAAGATGGTGCTGTTGTAACTTATGTATTAAAAAAATTGGGTTATAACGTTGAATGTCTCCACATTAATTTAGGTATTGGAGAATTCTCAAAGAAGTCATTGGAATGCGTTAAAAAACAAACCTCATATATTGGGGTAAGATGTCATATAGTTGATTTAAAAGAACTTACAGGAAAAGGTATCCCAGAAGTTAAAAGTAGAAAGCCAAAATGCTCAATTTGTGGAACTGCCAAAAGATACATAGTTAGTAAGTTTGCATGCGATAATGGATTCAACGTTATTGTTACAGGGCATAACTTGGATGATGAAGCAAGTTTTATACTCAACAACGTTATGAATTGGAGTACTGGGTATTTGGCAAGACAGGGTCCAATTTTACCACAAAAAGGAAAACTGCCAAAGAAAGTAAAGCCTTTGTATGAATTGACTGAGGAAGAGATTTCATCCTATGCAGAAGTTGTAGGTCTTGAAGTTTTCTCTGAAAAATGCCCATTTGCAAAAAAAGCAATAACCTTAGAATATAAGGAAATGCTTAACAAAATAGAAGAAACTCGTCCAGGGACAAAATACAGATTCGTTATAGGATATTTGAAAAATAGGCATTTGTTTGAAAAAGAAATTGAAGATATTCCATTAATGGAGTGCAAGATCTGTGGAATGCCATCATCTGGAGAAGTTTGTTCATTCTGTAGGACATGGGAGTTAAAGGAGGAAATCGATTTAAAAGTTAAGGGGTAATTTTTACTTTTTATTATATTTTGAGGGATATTATGATAACTAAAGTAAATGCATACAAATGGGAAGGACAACTTACTTTAATTGAGGATTATTTATGTGTTGAGGAGGTCTATGAACTTTATATTAACAATAAATTTGTAGAAGAATTGGTAACATCTCCAAACCAGATAGAAGAGTTGGGCATTGGTCATGCAATATGTGAAGGTTACATTTCTAAAAACAGTGTTATCAATGTTCATTTGGATGAAAATAAAATTTATGTGGAAAGTAGGGAAATTAAAAATAATATTGAAAAAGATATACAAATTAAAATAAACGTAGATACAATACTAAAAATAATAAAAACTATGCATACCCTATCAGAAGTTTGGAAATTAACTGGCGGAGTTCATTGGGCAGCACTTTTCAACACATCTGGAGGAGTTATGGCATTTAGTGAAGATATAGGAAGGCACAATGCAGTGGATAAAGTTGTTGGTTATGCCATCTTAAACAACATAAACTTAGGGAATTGCATATTGGCATCAAGTGGAAGGCAACCTTACGCAATGGTAAAAAAAATCGTAAATGCAAAGATTCCAATTGTAATAACGAAATCTCCTCCAACAGACAAAGGTGTTAAATTAGCAAGAAAAAACAACATAACATTAATTGGATTTGCAAGGGGAAGTAGATTCAACATATACTCTGGTGAAGATAGGATAATAATTTAAAAAAGTTTATTGGTTTTTCAATAACTCCCCAACGTATTTCTTTAAGCCCTCTGCTTCTCTTAAAACTTCATCAACAAATTCAGATGGTTTTCCGCTCTCTTCCGCTTTTCTCTTAACATCCTTTAAGGTCATGGCTATGCTGTTTATCTTCCCAAAAATTTCAAGAACCTTTCTGTATTCAATACCTCCAAGTGGTATCCTATCTTTGTCTATCTTCTTCAACTCATTCATCAGGCTATTTAAAATTTCCCTCTGCTCCATAGCAAAGCCAGAGAAGTGATTTGAGATTTTGAAGATGGTTATCGATACCTTATAAAACTCATCCGGCTCATCCCAATATATATGCCTTAAAATATCTAAATCATTTTCATCTGCCTTATCCTTTCCGTTTAAAAAAGCAAATGCTTTAACTGCTTTAACAGACTTCCTAAATCTCCTATCAGAAATATATATACCCTCATTTTCCAATGTCATTTTAATGTCTATTAGATATTTCTTTATGTTGGATATATCAACCTTCTCTATCTTTTCTCTCAACTTTTTTATCTCTTCTATATCCATCGTTGTTTTTGGTTTGTAGTCCTCATCCAAATCAATTAATTTTTCAAGGTTTAGCATAGATTTTATCCTATCTACCTTTTTCCTAAACAAAAACCTATCATAAAATGCCAACAACTCATTCTCCTCTGGCAGTTCATTGGATGCACCAAACAAACTTATCAAAGGCACTCTTTGGATAACATCTCCGTTGTGGTAAATTCTCTCATTCATTATTGATAGTAAAGCGTTTAATATGCTGCTATTTGCTTTAAAAATCTCATCTAAGAATGCAATTTCAGCATTTGGTAGATAGTTCTCTGTTTTTCTAACGAATCTATCATTTTCTTTGAGTTCTTTAATACTTAAAGGTCCAAAGAGTTCATCCTCTGTAGAGAATCTCGTTATAAGTTTTTCAAAGTAATTTGCATTTATGTGGGATGCTATCGCTCTAATCAGTTGGGATTTAGCAACTCCAGGATTTCCTAAGAATATACAGTGTTCATTCGCAATTAATGCAGTTAAGGCAATATCTATTTCTTCCCTTCTTTCTAAGAAATAATCATTGAGTTCCTTCCTAATTTCCTGTAGTTCCATTTTTTCACCAAATTGCAATTACATTATAATTTATTCCACTTTATACTTATTTAAATATCCCCTTGGGGTTACCATCTTTCCATCTATTACTTTTGTGTTTGAATTTCCAATTATTAAAGTTGTGTTCATATCGATAAATTCCACATATTTTTCTAAATTATCAATCAGTTCGTTGATTGTTGTTATTTTATATTCCTCATTCTCCCTACTCGCATTTTTAACAATTCCAACAACATAGTTTATGTTGTTCTTTTCCGCATGTTCCTTAACAATTTCCATGGCTTTTAAAAATGGTTCTTTTCTTGATTTACTCATTGGGTTGTAGATTGTAATTACAAAATCCCCATCCAAAGCACATTTAACCCTCTTTAAAATAATATCCAATGGGGTTAACAAATCACTCAAACTCAAAACAACAAAGTCATGATTGAGTGGAGATCCTAAGATTGCAGAACATGAACTTGCAGAGGTTATGCCAGGAATTACCTCTATTTTAATATTATAATTTTTCTTTTCATTTAACTCATAGGCAAGAGACGCCAAACCGTAAATTGTGGCATCACCACTTGAAACTAAAGCAACATCTTTATCTTTACTTTCTTTTAGTGCATAATCTACCCTATCAATTTCTTTCTTCATTCCGGTTGTGTATATTGGCTTGTTAAACCTCTCTACAAATTTTTTATATCCTTTATAGCAAACTATTAAATCGATATTCTTTAAAATCTCTTCCGCCTTTTTTGTAAAATATCCTTCTCCTCCAGGACCTATACCAACAACATAAAGCATAAACATCTCTCCTTAAAAACGATATTAAAATTCGTCTAAATTTATAGAAAATATTGTTGAAAACCTATTAAATATAAAATATTTAAAACTAACGAAGGTTTATTTTAAATAGTTTGTAGGTAATCTACTCAACAACTTGAAAGGACATGCAGTTTAAATTAGAAGTAATACCATATTGTTTTATAATCCTCCAAGTTTTCTCCCCTTCTCTCCAACTCTTTTAGGTAGTCATAAATTGGTACGTCTGTATAGATGTAGGTATTTGCGAGTGATATGTTCTTTTCCCATGGGTGGAACTCATAAACCCTCCTACCATCTGGTGTTATCATTATTACCTCATGATCTTGCCATGCATTTAAATTAACCTTTCCTAACCTTGGCACATTGAATATTGGTTTATCTATCCTCTCTACACCAGGAACCAATCTTGCCTCTTCTTTTTGCTCCTGCAACAACCTTGCTATTGGAACTCTGTATCTTCTTGTTTCTTCTTTTCCTTTTGTGTTGAAGGTATAGTATGGCTCTATTCCAATGAGTCTCAACAACTTCCTCAATGCAACGGTTTCAAATCTCCTACTATTTTCTATTGTGAATACCTCTTGGTTATATACACAAATTCCTCTCTTCCTTATTTTTTGGATAGCATTTGCTAAATCCTCAGTTACCTCATAAACATGCTCAACGTGTGTTGAGATAACAACTTCCCTCCTACCCGCCTCGTGATATTGTTCAATGATATCTGCAAGGTTGTCAGTTATCCTCTGTGGTAATACAACAGGTATTCTTGTTCCAAACCTTATCCTATCAATATGCTTCATCTCTGCAAATTCTGACAATATTTTATCCAAAAATTTATCATTAAGGATAAATGGATCTCCACCAGTTATAAGAACCTCTTTTATTGATTCATGTTTTCTAAACCAATCTATTGCCTCTTCAAGTTTATTCTTTGGAGCAAGAGCATCTTTCGAAAGAACCTCTTTTATTTCCCAATTTCTTTGACAATAGACACAAATTTGAGCACATGTATTGTATGGTTTTATTATTGCAATCATCGGATACCTTCTTGTTATCAAGTCAATTGGTGAAGTATCATTTTCCCCCATAAAGTCCAATTTCTCCCTATTGCTCCTTGCCTTTATCATCTTCTCAACATAATCCAATGGAGGAATTACTTGAGCCCTAACAGCATGATCGTATTCCCTACTTGCATCTTTGTCCATCAATGAGACATAGTATGGGGTTATTCCAAATGGTATATGATTTTTTACTGCAAGGTCTATGGCTTTTATCTCTTCCTCAGTTAAATCTATTAAATCACTAAGAGTTTTGCTATCTTTTATAATATGTTTGAGATGCCACTTCCAATCATTCCAATCTTCTTCATCCCCTCCAAAGTATTCCAATATTCTCTTTTTATTTTCTTCCCTCCTTTTCTTTACCCCCTCCAACAACCCAGATGGATATCTATCCATAAACTTCTTTGCATACTCTGCAAGTTTATCAAGTTCATCTGACCTTACAATTGCCGCCTCCCTACCTTTCAACTTTAAGAATATTGGTTCTTCTTTACCATCGTATATTCCAGAGTTGCCAATTATTCCTTTAAATAAATGCTTGAATTCCTCTATGAAACCCACACTTACCTCAACATCAATTTCTGAAAACCTTTCATTTGCAAGTAACCACAACAATCTCAAAGCACTAAAACCACTCAACTCTTCATTTTTTGGAGCCAATATGTTTTTAAATACCCTTATGCATTCTTTCATATTTATTCTTTCCAATGGATGTACATCTATATCCCCATAGTATATTCTTTTTTCAAGGTCAATTAGGTAGTTGTATAGTTTCTCCCTTGCAGTTTCTACACTATCGCTATTTCTCAATATCTCATAAACTTCTTTATTTGTGTCCCAAAGTTCATTTAATGTTTCTCTATATAAATTTGCCATAAATTCCCACCTCCTGTCAACTCTCAAAATGATCTAAAATGTAAAAAACTACAATATTCTTTCTAACTATACAAACTCAACATATTCTCTCCTAAATCATCAAAATCCATTATTTCTTAAGAATATCGGAAAATAAAAAAATTTCCTATTTTTGCTCTATAGTGCTAAATTATAAACCAAAACCTCAAAGATTGTTACAATTACTAAGGAAATTACGAAACGATACTATTTTAGGTTAAAATTGTATTCCGGCTTTTGAATAAAATAGTCAGAACAAAACAGAATCTCGCTAAAGATCCAAAATTAAAAATCCTACAAAGTGCTCATTAATAAAAAGCAACATACTAATATTATCTACTTACAATTCAAATTAATTATTTACATTAATCTTATATAAATTTTTCTGTTTAGATTACATATAAGTAAAAATAATTTTTCATATTTTTAGCAAACAAAAAGAAACAAAACCAATTGTGCCCATTTGTGGATTTTTATAACTTATTCAAATAACCATACTATTTAACGATATAGTTTTTTTAATTTATTGTAGAAGTTACCTCCTTTAACAAAATATGCATAAGAATCGGATTTTTTTAATATAACCTCATCCCCAAAATCTATCTTAGATTCAACATCACCATCCACTACAACCAGTGCAGGTTTTCCAGATGAAATTAATCTTATCCTAATCTCAGAATTTCCATTAACAACAATAGGTCTTGATGATAACTTAAACGGGCATATTGGAACGATAACAAATCCATCCACCAACGGCTCTATAATAGGACCTCCAGCACTTAAAGAATAGGCAGTTGATCCTGTTGGGGTTGATATTATTATCCCATCTGCTCTAACATCCTCCACAAAATTTCCATTTACAAAAACTTCAAAATGTAACATCTTTGCAGGATTTTTAGTGATTAAAACTACTTCATTTAAAGCATCGGATATTTTAGATTCTTTTCCATTCTTAAATTTGATTTTTCCACTCAATCTTGTTCGTTTTTCGATTTCATACTCCCCTTTTACAACATCATCTATAACTTTAAATACTTCCTCCTCATTAAACTCTGTTAAAAATCCAACCATACCCATGTTTATACTTATTAATGGGATTTCATTACCATCTATCAACTTTAACGTCCTCAAAACTGTTCCGTCCCCACCAATAGACACCACATGTGAAATTGAGGATAAAGATTTGAAATCTTTGGAATTTATTTCTTCAACATCAATATCTACCAATTTTTTCTTTAAATGAGGTTCTACGGTACATTTTATTCCTTTAGAATTTAAGTAGTTTACAATTTCAACGCCTAAGTCAATAGCCCTTTCTTTGTCCCTCCTTGTTATTATGGCAAATTTTGTTGGTTTTATTGCCCACTTGTTTCCAAAGATACCTACTAATTTTTTGTGGATTAATTTATTTGAGCAAATTAAGGATGTTCTTTCATTCACATCCAATCTTAAATTAAGTTCTTTTCCATTCTTATCAGTTATTTCCCCCCCAGCCTCTTTAACTATAACATACCCCCCGGCAATATCGCACAATCGAGTGTTTTCATTTATATTTATAAATGCATCTAATGCCCCTCTTGCAACATAGCACATCTCCAAAGCAATTGAACCAAATAACCTAATCCTCCTAACCTTTTTATCCTTTATAAAATCCAATATGTTATTTGACAACCCATAGACAAAAAGTCCTATAGATGCATCCTTTAAGTTGCTTGTAGGTGAAACGATTATTTTTTTCTCCTTCTTTTCCCCATTTTTTAATAAATATGCCCCTTCCCCTTTTTTCGCATAGTATAAATCCCCAGTGTAAAGATTTTTAACAACCCCAACTTCCAAATCATTGATTGTTTGGTTTTTTATAGATTTTGCTATTTCTTCCTTTTGCATATTATTTAATTCCTTTTTTAAATCTTCATTTATCCTTCCTATTGCCACAGATGTTGAATAAATAGGAATATCTTTTAATGCATTATACGTCCCATCTATCGGGTCTAAAATAATAATATATTCCAAGTCCTTTCCAATAACGTTAATTCCAATTTCTTCACTTATTAATACTGCACCACAATATTTTTCTATTGTATTTGAAGCAATATTCTCCGCAATTAAATCAATTCGTTTTGTTGGAGTTCCGTCTGCCCCAATTTTAATAACCTCATCAGACTTTTCCCATCCAATTAAGGGTTTAACACCTTTATCAATATTATCAACAATTTTTTTAGCAAGATTTAGCATATCCATTTTTCACACCCAATTTAAAAAATATTATTTAATTTTGCCTTCTTCGTTTTTTATTCTTTTTAATGCCTTTATCTCCAGAGTTAATGTAAAATTCATCTATCTCCAATTCGTTTCCAGTAATTTTTTTAAAATGTTGTCTTTTTCAGACGATTTCATAACTTCTTTTGCAAACGAATGAACTGTCCTATAATCTCTTCCTAACTCCTCGGATATTTGATTAATCGATGAATTCTTGAGATTTTTAATTATGTAAAACATCTCTCCTAAAGGTATTCGCCTTTTAGCGAATATAGTTCCAGTTAGGTCGTTAAAGTGTCTTTTACACGAATTACATCTGTATCTTTACAACATCTTTCGAACCACAATATGGGCAAGTATATCTATCACTCCATCTAATCTCCCTTATAATTGCAATACACTCCTCATCCTTTGGTATGAATAACTTATATACTTCGACGCTCATAAAATTATATATTGCGATTATTATTTGTATATGTAATTGTAAGTGAAGATGAGCGTATAACACATATTTTAATGTGAGATTTGTTGTTTAATTGCAGAACGAATATAGCAACTACAATTTAACTCATCCCCAATTTCTCAACCTTCTTAAAATAACCACATCTCCCTTCTCCACATTTCCATCAAATTCCACAACCAAATGTCCCTTAGTTCCAAAAGTACCTTTTATAATCCCTCTTATATCCTTTGAAGGAACATAAACAACCTCTCCAATAAGTTTCTCCGCAGAGGTTTTTGAGGATGCCAAACCCTCAACGAATAGTTTGTCTTTTTTTGCCACAACTTTACCTTCTCTGGTGACTATCTTCTTTATATTCAATTCTTCAATTCCTTTAAACTCAGCAACATTTCCATGTCCACAAATCCTTAATGTAGTTGGAGGAAGATCAAGTCGCGTTATTAAAACCCTATCTCCAATTTCAGCAACAACCTTCTCTTCCAACTCAAATGCACAATAGCATTCATCCCCTTTCTTTACTTCATTTAATATTATATTAACTTCTTTTCCTTCAAAGTCCATCTTTTGGAAAGGAACAACAGTTGCTGGAACAACCATCATTCCAACGTTTAAATGCACCTTCATCTTTGGAGTTAAGTTGTATTTGAAGATGTCAGAGATTTTCACCTTTGCAACGATTTTATCCACAACTTCCAATTTTGTATCTTTTGAAGTTAAAACACATCCCCTAAAAATTTGCCTTGGTTCAACACCCTGCAACGCTATCCCCGCCCTATCTCCTGCATAAGATTCATTTACATCCTTTTTAAAACACTGAATACCTTTAACCTTAACATCAACATTTATTGGGAAGATTCTCATCTCATCTCCAACAGATATTTTTCCTTTGTGTATAGTTCCAGTGACAACTGTCCCTACACCTTTTATTGAAAATGCATGGTCTATTGGCATTTTAAAGTAATTATCAATATCCCTGTTAATTTTCATACTGTCTAATGTTTCCTTAAGCGTTCTCTTTAACCCATCAATTCCAATACCTTCTTTTGCAGAAATTTTGACAATCTTTGCATTTTTTAAATTGTTTGTGGAGTTTAAAATAGCCCTCATAAACGTTTCGGTATTTTTTATATCTTCCTCTGATGCAATATCAATCTTATTCATCACAACAATGGTTGGAATGTTAAATAAATCTAAGATTAAAAGATGTTCTCCTGTTTGGGTTTTTGGTCCCTCTCTTGCATCAACAACAAGTAAAGCCAAATCGATAATATCCGCTGCCCCAACAACCGCCTTTATTAAATCCGCATGCCCAGGAGCATCAACTAATGTAATTCTATAATTTTCTAATGTGAATGATGAGAATCCAATGTCTATGGTTATTCCTCTTCTCTTTGATTCTGGAGGCTTATCCAGTGCTGATGTTGAGGCAATTTCAGTTAGTTGCTTAGCGAGTGATGTTTTACCATGGTCTATATGCCCAAAGATTCCAAGATTTACATTTATCATAAAAATCACCATGATATTTGTGGTTCTATAATATAAAATGTAAAAATAATTTGCAGAAATTCTTAAATTTCCCCAACATCAACATTTAATTTTAAACTTAATATTTTTCCATCTATTGCATCTAAAATCCTTTGAGTTGCATTTGTTTTTGCATAGTCGTTATTTGCTGGTTTTGGTAGTTTGGGTTCTTTATCTTTGAATAGTAAAAACCAAAGTTGCCATTTTCCGGGTTTATCTATTGTAAAGGTGTAATTTTTCTCCCATTGTGGTGTCCAATTACCCTCAACAACTATTGGTTTTGGTAGTAGGGAGATATTAAATTTATCCATTAAATACATATTGTGGATTGTTGTTTGATTTGTTGTTGTATTGTAGGTTAAATTAACAAGCCATATCTCAACGAAGTAATTAACTTCCCTTCCTTCATGATTAACTATTCCAATAATTACCGTTCCATTTTCACCAACAAAAAGTTTTGTTGGGTAGTCATAGGCTTTCCCACTCTTCCCAAGGATATAAAATTCGGTGAAGTATTCAGATTGTTTTGGATGGGTGATTATGTAGATAAGGGTTGCAAATGAGGAGATTATTGCTATAACCAATACAACTGTTAAAATTTTATCCAATTTACTTATTTTATCCCATTCAAGTTCTTCCTTTAATTTTTCGATATCTATTTTTGGAATATATGGTTCTTTAACATTTTCTCTCCTATAAATTGCAAGAGTTGAGAATACTATATTAAATGCTCCCAAACTAATTAATATTGGAGTTAATCTAATCCCATATGGTGTGTAATTTAAAACTAATCCAATTAATGGTGTTATAGCAATAGATAAACCAAAACTTAATGCTAATCTTTCTAAGGTATCAAGTTCTTTTTTCTTTGGAAATAGGAAGTTTATAAATGCATATCCTGGAAAGAATAAAATGAATCCTATTCCAATTACTTTCCTCAATGAATTCTCTGGAGAAATGTAAATTATGGCAATTAAAAGTAAAGATAATAATATGATTAACATCAAATCCCAATGCCTCTTCATCATTTCACCAATATCTCATAAACTTTCTTAACAACTATAAACGCAAAGATTATTATCAAAATATATACAATGGACTTTAAGATTTCCTTTGACTTCTTATTTATAAAAAAATCACCAACCTCCAGGCAAATCAAAGAACCAATTAAAAGAAGGGTGAGGAAGATATCAACTGAGGGAGATAGTAGAGCACTTAAAATAGCCCATATTGATAGAAAAGATATTATATAATCCTCAACCCTCATCATTTCACCACAAATGTTCATCAACACTTCCAAGTTTTTTTAAATTTATCTCAATGTAATTTTCTTCTTTTTTAATATTTTCAATGTAAATTAACTGATTCAACGATAAAGAAACAAGATACACTATAGAGGATATTATTGGACAGGGTATTTTGTATCCATTGTACTGCACTTTTAAGTTTTCAACGATTATTTTAATAGATTCATTTTTTTCTTCAAAATCAATACCTTCAACCAACCCAAAGATCTTTAAAACAGAGGATGCAACAGAGATTGCAAGCCCCAAATCTGTCTCTTTTAATTTTATATCCGAATAATCTTCAAAGTCCTCTATAAATCTATATCCAATTGGAGGGGTTATCAATATCCCCCCACCATTTACTAAGAATGTTTCCTCATCAAACATTCCAAGATTTATTGAAAAATTCTTATATTTTGGAATGAAAATTCCTCCATTTGGTAGGTCTTCATAGGATGGGATAAAGACAGGATTTCCTTCCAAATTTAATGCCTTGACCATATTGTTTAAAGATGATTGGTAAGAGATAATGGTCTTTATATAAACATCTAAGTCAATAACTTTTGGAGGAATAAAGGCAATGATAACAAATCCAATAAATATTCCTGCCAGTCCAAGATTTATATAACTAACCCCCTCATACATGATGCCCAAGTATAAGGAGAGGAGACCTAATATTATTAAAACTACCCCTACAAATAAGTTTTTATATGTTAAGTTTATAATATCACCTCAAAAATGTCTTTTGGTGATAGGTTGAGGGTTTTGGCGTTTGTATTTTTAATGCTTTTAGTGGGAAATGTGTTTGCGTTGGGGATAAATCCAAACAACGTAGATAGGGATGACCAATACACATATGACTACTTTACCAATACACTTAACTCTTTTTCAAGCATCTTTGAAAGGATGATTTATGACAATGAGAGTTATTTGGATGATTCAGTATTGGTTTTTAATGAGTTGGATTTGTTAAGAAATGAAACGATATTGTATAAAAACCACAACATATCAAGTTCAGTAGAATATGTTATACCTCCTTTTTATAAGTTTTCGAAGGAACTGGTTTATTTGAGTAATTTGAATAAAAGGTTATACGATGACTTAAATGAAAATACAACTGAAAGTTTAATAGATGCAAAGGCAACATTTGTAGGAATAAATAAAACTTTATTATCAATGGAATGTATTTTGAATGAAATAGACAACATAACTTACTTAAAGAAAGGCAATGAAACATTAAAATTTGATACCTCAAATGTTAGGGAGATGATAAAACTCTACAAACTTAAATTTTCTAAGTATAATGTATCAGCACTTAACATATCAATCAGTAAATTGTTGGAAAAAACCCCCAATAAATTGAGAATTTACATTTCAAATCCAAATCCAATAATATTTGAAAATGTTTCTATTTATGGGGTAGGGGAGAATGGAATGGTTGTAGTACATATAAATAATATTTCCTATAGTTTATTTGTAAAAGACCATGCCTTTTCAATGGGATATTCATTTGATAAAGAGGGAATTTATGAGATATATGCCACTCAAAATGGCAATAAATCCAATACAATATACGCCAACGTATCAAAAATTCCAACCTATATTTTTACTGATAAAAATGTTTATAAGGGTTATGTTAACAACAACATCACAATAAATGGTTATGTGGTTGATTATTACGGCAACCCTATCAATGGAACAGTTCATATTCTGAATAATTCAATTCCATTAAATAACAGTTCATTCACTTACAATATCTTCTCAAATAAGAGTTGTAAAATAAATGGAAATATTTTTTATAACGGGGATACCTACCACCTTCCATCAAAGAAAGTCATAAGCATAGAATTTACCAAATATCCAACAAAGATTGTAATCTATACCGATAAATGCAACGTATCTCCACATGAAACCATAAATCTAATTGGGGAGATTTTTGGAGTTAGTGATGTAGTTGGAATTGATGTAATTGTTAATAACCAAACATACAAAAAAATATACACAAATGGAAGATTTAAAACAAATTTATCATTTAACTCGTCTGGAACTTATGAGATATATGCTATTTACCAGGGAAGTAATATTTATGAGGGATCTAAATCAAATATCTTAAAGATTAACGTTGAGAAGAGGGGATTTTTAATATATATTGTTATTGCAATTGCTCTTGGTTTGATTAGTATCTACACATACAAATTTACAAAGAGAAAGGAGGACGAAACTGAATATGTGGAAAGTCCAAAGATTGAAGTCAAAGAAGAAGTTGATAGAAAAAACATTCCGAACGACATTGGGGAGGCATATAAAATATTATTCGATAGTTTGATTAAACACTATTCTCTTCCAAAAAACCTAACACCAAGGGAACTCTTGGAGATAATAAAAAATAAAAACCTAAACATCTATAACGACTTAAGATTCATAACAAAGATACATGAGATGCATGTTTATGGGGGCTTTGAAATAGATAAAGATGTAGTTGACAAATATCTCCAATTAATCAAAAAAATCTTGGGGGAAATCAATGGCTAAATACTTAAAATACGTAACATTTGGTATTTTGGGGATTTTGTTACTTTCTCTACCTTCTACCCTTCCAGTAATAAAGAGTTTCTGTCCGTATAGTATATTCAATACAGATTGGAACGGATGCTCTAAATTTGCAAAGATGATACATGATAGGGGGGAAGTAGTTCCACTAATATCTCCTTACGATTCTTATAATATAAAAAATGGGGTTTTATTTATCATATCTCCAGATATACATTACTCTTCTAAGGATGTTGAAAAGATTAAAACTTTTTTGGAAAATGGAGGTACTGTGATTATTGCAGATGACTTTGGATATGGGAATGATATCTTAGAGGGATTAAACATCTCCCCAAAAATCTCAAAAAGAAGGGCAGAAGATCTGTTTTATTACAAAAACTATTCCCTTATTGAGACGTATAGGATTGAGGATTTTGATGGGAAGATAACATTCAACATCCCGTCTTATATATCATCGAATAATGGGGAGATAAGAACCAGTTCTATATCAAAAAAGATTTTAATGAAAAAAGTTAAATATGCCAATGGGAAAGTTGTGATTATCTCAGACCCAGATGTGTTTATAAATGCAATGGAAACCTACAACAAAAATTTTTGGGATGTATTTTTAAATAATTTGGATGGGTATGTTTATTATATTGACGAAGTTCACCATTCCAAATTTAGTCCATATGATATTGGTGTTGTTTATGTGCAAAGTAACTTATCCAACAACACAAAATTTATAATATTTTCTTTAATTGTGATAGGAATTTTTATAATAAATAACATAGACTTTTCAAGAATCATTAAATTTAAAAGAAAAACATCCTTAGAGAAAATTGCAGAAGAAAACAATATTGACATAAATGAATTAAATAGAGTAATCTCTAAAATAAAAGAAGGAAAAAATTATAACGATTTGCGTTAGGATGTTAATAATAGTTTAACTTATTAACAAATTTCACAAACTTGGGGGGAAGTATCATGGATGGTTGTGAATTTTTAAACAAAATAATGGATGAAATGAAAAAATGCATAGTTGGAAATGAGATCCCTATAAAGTTGTTAACTATTGCTTTACTATCTGGGGGGCACGTTTTATTGGAAGGAACTCCAGGTATTGGAAAAACCACTATTGCAAAGAACTTTGCAAATATCTTTGGATTAAAATTTTCGAGGATACAATTAACACCAGATATGATGCCCTCTGATATCACTGGTTTTTATTATTTTAATCAAAAAACAGGCGAATTTGAGTTCAAAAAAGGCCCTATATTTGCAAACATTATCTTGGCTGATGAGATAAACAGAACTCCACCAAAAACCCAATCTGCCCTATTGGAGGCAATGCAAGAAAATGCTGTAACTATTGAAGGAAAGACCTTTAAACTTGAAGAACCGTTTATGATTATAGCAACAAAAAACCCTATTGAGTTTGAAGGGGTTTATGAACTACCTGAGGCAGAGAAGGATAGATTTATGTTTAAAATTCGTATTGATTATCCAAAGGAGGATGAAGAACTTGATATTTTACTTAGAAAGCATGAGGGAAGGTTTCATGAAACAAGTAATATTATTTCTCCAGTTGATTTAAAATATGCTATGATATCGGTAAAGGATATTAAAATTGGAGATAAAATTTTAAGATACATTTGTAACATCGTAAGAGCAACGAGAAACGATGAAAGATTAGAATTTGGAGCATCTCCAAGGGCTTCTGAGTATCTACTCTATGCATCGAAGGCACTCGCTTATCTAAATGGAAGGAGTTATGTTATTCCTGATGATGTCAAGTTTCTTGCCAAGTATGTTCTAATTCACAGAATCAAGGTTAAAGGGACGTATGAACTGGATAATATAACTGAAAAGGATGTTGTTGAAGATATATTGAGGAAAGTAGAGGTTCCAAAATAAAGATAAGGGATATGATGGATAGGGAGGATTTGTTAGTTGTTACTGCAATTCTACTGTTTGCACAGGGGTACTTGTTTATAAATATCATCCCACCACTTATTGGGATTGGTATCTTAATTTACCTTTTGTCAATAAAGGTTTCTTTCAATGCAGATGTTACCATAGAATTATTAAATAAAAAATTTGAGGTTAATGAGGGGGAGGGTGTTGATTTAATATTCAAAATAAAAAATAATTCAAAGATTCCCTTAAAATTAAAAATCAAAGAATGGGGAAATAATTTTAAATGGTATGTTGAGGAATTATTTATCGATAAAAATGAAGAAAAAAGATATAAAGTAAGATTAATTCCAAAAAAGAAGGGAAGATTTGAAATTGAAAACTTTATATTTACTGTTTTTGATGTGAATAGGATATTTTTTAAAGATGTTGAAGTTGAGGAAAAAGTTGTTTTAGATGTTTATCCATCAATAGAAAGTTTAAAAAATTCCATTAAAAGAAGTAGAAATATTAAGATTGGTAAAGAAATATTAACTGCATTAAAAATTGGTTATGAGAGTTTAGAGTTTGGTGAGTTGAGGGAATATTTTCCAGGAGATGATTATAAGCATGTTGATTGGAAGAGAACTGCAAAATTTGGATATTTAATTGTCAGGGATTTTTTGAGGGAGAAAGAAGGGAATGTCCATGTTTTAGTTGATGTTAGTAATGCATTTAGAAAATCAAAAACTGACTACCTATCTCTTTTAGTTTATTACCTAATCGGTTTTTTAAATACAAAAAATAAAAATTACAAGATAGTTATTTTTGACGATTTGGGGGTTAAGAAAGTATATGAAAACTTAAGTTTAGATTCCGGAAAAAAGTATCTTGAAGAGTTTTTGAAGGGATTGGACGGAATTCCAAACTTAAGAATTTATAAAGAAAAAAGTGGGGTTCTAAGCCATATCCCAAAACTTATTGAAGGGGGGGAGGTCATACTAATAACTGATGTTGGTTTAAGGTTTGGAGATATTATTGTTTTTGTAGAGTTTATGAAGAAGAGAGGAATTAATACCTACATCATCTCTTTAAATCCATTGCTATTCTTAGGAGAGAAGTATTTAAATGAAGATAACATCCCAAAAATTTATGATAGGTTTATCGAAAGGGAGGTAATTGTTAAAAAATTAAATATATTATGCCCCACTGTAGATTTAGGTCCCAACGATTTAGTAGAACTTGCATTTAAGAGGGGGGGAAAATGAGAGTCTCATCCATAATTGCCTTTATTGTTGGTAGTTTATTTGTGAACTTTTATTATGGATTTTTTGTCATATTTGTTCTTATCTTGAAAATTTTGAAAAAATATAATCTATCTTTGATTTTGTATTTGCTTTATCTATTGTCTATTGGATATTTTGTTAATTTTTGTTCTATCTACGAAAGTTGGAGGGTTTTATTTTTTGTTGCTATTCCAAGTATCGTTGTTTTAGGAGATGTTTTAAAAGATGAAGTTACTTATAAAAAATCCGACATAATTTTGGCACTTTTATTTTTACTGAGTTATTTAAATGAGTATTTGTTTATGACTTTGATTTTAGGTAAGTTATTTGTATCACTACATGGGGAAATTGACTTACGAGGATTTCTTGTTTATTTTTTGTTTCTTGGAGTTGGATTTCTTATATTTGTGGATAAATATAACTTACTTAAGGGCGACTATCTAAATCAGGTGATTATTTTAATTGGCATTGGGTTTTTAAGTTTCTTTGGATTTGTTTTAGAGAAGAATGGAAAATCATAAGTTAAAGTTCAATTCTATCCCAGGGCAATTCTCCTTCAATCCTACCTAAATATTCATCCAATAAACCAAGATTTTTTATATTTTTAATTAATCTTATGGGTTTTTCTGAATTCTCCAATATGTTGCCCAACTCTTCTCCTCCTCTGCAAAGTATGCATTGACATATCATTGAATTGAAATTTTCACTTTCAACACCTACGCCAATTTTTTTGAGATTCTTCTCTATGTATTTTATCTTATTTTTTGCAGTTAAATCAAAACTTTCTCTTTCAAAAGGCGTTCTCGGTTTTGGAATCATTGGATTTATGCTAATCTCAACCTTTCTTATGTTTTCTTTTATTCTTTTTGTGAGTTTTATAATCTCCTCAATATCTTCCTTTCCCTCATCAACAATCCCAACCATGAAATATAATTTAATCTTGTCTATACCATGTTCTTTTGCCAATTCTACAGCATTTAAAATATCTTCTTCAGTAATGTCTTTTTTGATCACTTCCCTTAACCTCTCGCTCCCTGCCTCTGGAGCAATTGTCAGTGTTTTTAATTTCAACAAACTTAATAGTTCATCTGTTATAGTGTCTGCTCTTAATGAGGATGGGGATATTTGGACTTCCTTCTCATTTAAATATTGGCATAAATCAAGGATATGTTTATAATCCCCAACAGAAGGGGCTATTAACGCAACTTTATTAACTTTTGTGTATTTCAAACCTTTATCTACCAAATAAATCAAATCGTCAAGTTTTCTAAACCTTGGAGGGTGGTAAATGCTCCTCGCCATGCAGAATTTACATCTCCTTGGACATCCCCTTCCTATTTCCAATAAAAATGCCTTTCCATAAGCCCCACTTTCATGAGTTATTTGATTTATTGGATAATCCTCTATCGTCAATTTTTTTGGATATATGCGTTTTATTTTACCTTCTCTATTTGGGAAGTGAACACCTTCTTTTATCCAATCGAAATTTCTGGTTATTAGGTTATACATTACCTCAGTTCCCTCTATCTCCCCAACAACAAATGCATCAAAAAACTTACTTAATGGGAATGGATTGCTTATTGCACACGGTCCTCCGCCAATGAAGATTGCATTTGGATTTTTTGCTTTTAGGTCTTTTATTATTTTTACAACATTAAAATAATCGTTTTCATATTGGAGTGTAATTATTATTGAATCATAGTTCTTAATTTCTTGATAATTTTCAATGAAAAACATCTTGCAATCAATATCTCTATATTTATTTAAATGATGGTAAAGAATATGCATAGCAAGACAAGAAATACCGCCTTTAAATTTATTTGGAAAAATTACTGCAACATTTTTTATATTTTTCATGTTATCACTATATAGAGCGTTTGTAATAGAAAAAATTAAAATGACAAAAAAGCACAGATATATCATTTAAATTAAAATTTTATCATCATTAGAAGAAAAGAATAAAAAAATTTTAGAACAACTAATATTTAAGTTTTGTGAAATGGGATAAAGGTTTTGATTATGAAGGCTTTAATTATAGATTGTTTGGCAACAGTTGATGGAAAAAAATTATTGACAAGAGATGTTATAGGATGTGGTCCAAGAACTGTTAAGGGAATTTTAAAAAACGAGGGAATTGATGCAAAGATTGCTCCATTGGAATATTTTAAAGTGGAAGATATAAAAAACTACGACTTACTTTTTATCAGTGGTATGACGGTTGATTTTAAAGGAATTAAAAATTTAGTTGATAAAATAAACAGGAAAAGGAACGAAGACCAAAAAATCATTATTGGGGGACCAATAGCAAATAATCTCTATATCTTGGAAGAGATTGAGGGTGATATTTCCATCGTTGGAGAGGGAGAGATTACCATAAGGGAACTAATAAAAAAGGATTTCAATGCTGAGAATGTTGAGGGAACAACATACTATGATTATTATAAAGAAGAACTAATAATAAATCCACTGAGGGGAATTATTAAAGATATGAAACTAATAACCCCTTCAACTGAGATAGAGGATTATCCAAACTATTTTTCAGGTAGGGTTTATGTTGAGGTTGTGAGGGGGTGTAGTAATTTTAAAAGAGCCCTATTGTTATGCGACAATAAAAAATGTAATCTATGTGAAAATGGGACTACAAGATGCCCATTAAACATAAATCCAGGTTGTGGTTTTTGTTCAGTCCCTTCAGTATTTGGTTATGCAAGGAGTAGGGATTTAGAGGATATCTTGTTTGAGATTGAGGATTTGTTTAAGAGGGGCGTTAAAAGGGTTGTTCTAAGTGCTCCTGATTTTTTGGATTATAAAAGAGGAAACATGTTAATAAGAGAGAATGCCGAGCAAAGCGAGGCATCCTATCATTTTGATGAAACTTTTTTAAAGTTTCGGGGAGATGATATTTTAATCAATCCAAAAGAACCACATCCAAATTATGAAGCAATAGAAGAACTTTTATCAAATTTATATGATTTAAAAATCAAATATAATGCAAGTGTTAGTTTGGAAAATGTTAAGGCAAATTTATTTGATGAAAAAGTGGCAAAAATCATCTCCAAGTACCTTCCAAACACACCACTTTATATCGGATGTGAAACAGGAGATGAAGTTCATTCAAAATTGTTGGGGAGACCATCGCTTCCAGAAGATGTTCTAAAGGCTGTTAAAATAGCAAGAAAATACAGCTTAAGACCCCAAGTTTATTTCATCTATGGACTACCTGGGCAAAATATGGAAACTGCAATGAATACAATAAACTTTATGGATAAGATAAAAAACCATATCGATAAAATTACGGTATATAAATTTAAACCTCTTCCAATGAGTGCGTTTGAGAACTTTAATCCCATAATGGACAAATCATCTATGTTAATAAAGGAAAAAGCAAGAGAGATAAATAAATATGTTAAAAAGAAATATTTGAGTAAAAAAGTGGATGTTATTGTATCAGAAAGGCATTTTAAAAATAAGAAAGATGCTGTTGGATATATGGTCAATGGGGGACCAATGGTTGTTGTAAAAAATGGAGCAAATTTTATAGGAAAAACAGTAAAGGTTAAAATCACAAAAACTTATGAAAAGTTTGTTGAGGGAATTGTATACTCCAAATAAGATTTAAATTTAAAGATATTTCTTAACAAACAACTCTGCATTTAGAACACTTGCTCCTGCTGCTCCTCTTATTGTGTTGTGTTCTAATGCAGTGTATTTAACATCAAATATTGGGTCTTTTCTTATTCTACCAACAACAATGGACATACCATTTCCTTCATTTCTATCCAATCTTGGTTGAGGTCTATCTGGTTCTTCTTTAACAACAATTGGTTTTGCGTAGGTTGGTAAATCCAAATCCTTCAATGGGTCAAATTTATCCATTGCTTCTTTTATGTCCTCTGGCTCAGCAGGTTCTTTTGTTTTTACAAATATGCTCTCAATGTGTCCATCAATTACACAAATTCTGTTGCATGATGCCCCTACTTTGAAGTTTGCGTTTTTAACTTCACTTCCATCAAACTCTCCCAATATTTTTAAACTTTCTGTTTGCATTTTCTCTTCTTCATTTTTAATGTATGGGATTACGTTGTCAATTATAGCCATTGATGGAACTCCATCGTAACCTGCCCCACTTACTGCTTGTAGTGTTGTTACATTAACCGCCTCAATGCCGAATTTATCCAATATTGGTTTTAATGTTATAACTAAGCAAATTGTTGAACAGTTTGGATTTGTTACAATTGCCCCATCCCATTTTCTATTCTCTCTTTGAATTTCTATCAACTTAAAGTGCTCCTCATTAACCTCAGGAACTATTAATGGAACATCCTTCTCCATTCTCATTGCTGATGCGTTTGAGAATACCAACTTCCCTTCTTTTGCAAATGCTGGTTCAAGTTCTCTTGCTAAATCTGCTGGCAATGCTGAGAATACAACATCAACATCCTTAAATGCCTCGTGTTTTGGGTCTGTTGGAACAACAACCATCTCTCCAATATCTTCTGGAATTGGCTCACTTTGATACCAGTATGCTGCATCTTTATACTTTTTCCCTGCACTTCTTGGGGATGCTGCTAAAACCTCCAATTCGAACATTGGATGGTTTGAGAGCATTTGGATAAATCTTTGCCCAACCATCCCTGTTGCTCCTAAAACTCCCACTTTAATCATAACTTTCACCTTTTTTGTTTAATTCAGTTTTCATTTTTAGGGATTAATAATTTTTAAGATTTTCGCAATATGTTTTTTGTGGAATTTATGTCAAGTATTTAACCACAACAAATTTTTTAAAGAGCAACAAATCATACGTAAAATTTCAAATAAGCCTATTTACCCTTTTAATTTCATTGGAGTTTTTAGCCACTTATAACGTAAACGACTAATAAACTACTCAACAATTATTCTAAAAGTTAAATTAGCCCCATTTTTTAATTTCTCTATTATTTCTCTATTAATATCCTTTGCTCCTTTATCTGCCTTAATCATCAAAGTCCTTGGACAAATGAAATCGCTCTTCCTAATAACAATATCGGTTGGATGGTTTAGGATTAACCTCTCATCCCCCCTCCCAATAACAACATCTTTAATGCCTTCAACTTCAATTTCAACAATAATCTTTTTACTCTTCCTTATTTTTTCTTTAAATTCCTCTGGAAAATCTTGCATGGATTTGTCTGCTGAAACCCCAATAATGCAATCTCCCTTTGGAGTTAAATGCATTTCTTTTGTAATTTCCAATGTTGTTTTGTGCAAACCTCTTATGTTTTCATGTCCTTTTGCATAGATTACAAATTCCATAACATCACCGCAAATTAACCACATTTTTATATACTTTTGTGTTAAATACTGTAAACTCCATTTAAGGTATGGATAACTGCAAAGAATTTCGCAAACAACTATATATACCATAAGGATATAAATTAAAATAAAGTTGATTTAATTTGGGGTGGTTGTATGATAACATGGTACGGACATGCCTGCTTTAAAGTAGATAACGTCCTTATAGACCCATTTGTTCCAAATCCTCTATGTGATATTCCATTTGATGAAATAATGGAGGGGGTTGATGTAATAGCAGTAACTCATGGGCATGCTGACCACTTAGGTAATGCAGAAAAACTTTCAAAAGAATACAATGTTCCTGTTGTGGCAAACCATGAGATTAGTGTTTATCTACAAGATTTGGGGGTTTGTGCAGAAGGTATGAACATTGGAGGCACCATTGTTATAAACAATGCAAAACTAACCATGGTTAAGGCAGAGCATTCCTCAGATATCGCCCCTAACATTAGCGGTGGCGTTGCAGGAGGATTCATTGTAAATGATAGGGTTTACCATGCAGGAGATACTGGAGTATTTAGTGATATGGAGTTGATTGGGGAGATTTATTCGCCAAGTGTTGCTTTATTGCCTATTGGTGGAAGATACACAATGGACATAAAAGAGGCATTGGTGGCTATTGAGTTACTCTATCCAGAGGTTGTTATTCCAATGCACTACAACACATTCCCAATAATAGAGGTAAACCCTAACGAATTCAAAAGATTAGCGGAAGGTTTAGGCGTTGAAGTAATAATCCCAAAAATAGGGGAACCAATAGACCTCTAAACTTCAGTATCTCCGAATATGCATTAGGTATGCACAACTGAGTATTATCTATTGGTTTATTTGTATATATGTGCATTCGAATTAATTCATTAATTTTGATAACGAATTCTTTTAAATTCATGGTTTATAATTCGTATTTTGTTTCCATTGCATTGCAACCCATAGATTGTGAATAATCGCTCTAAGTATAAACAAGAATAATCTTACTTCTAAAATCTTTGATTTCGTTTTTATAGTCTATTG